>JANXPK010000375.1 GCA_025357355.1 Rhodobacterales bacterium | reverse complement strand
CGGAGCTTTGCAAATGACCCTGAACCTGCTTTACCCTGCCGCGACCCCGTTGCCTGCCATGGAAAGAACCTGCTGATGCTGCGCCGCTTGCACAAAGACCAACCTGCCTCTTTTGCCTTCACGCCCGCCAATCTGGACTGGGCGAAAGGACAGATGTCGAAATACCCCGAGGGGCGTCAGGCCTCTGCGGTGATCCCGCTGTTGTGGCGGGCGCAGGAGCAGGAGGGGTGGCTGTCGCGGCCCGCCATCGAGGTGGTTGCCGACATGCTGGGCATGGCCTATATCCGCGCTCTGGAAGTGGCGACGTTCTACTTCATGTTCCACCTGCAACCTGTTGGTTCGGTGGCACATATCCAGATTTGTGGCACCACATCCTGCATGATCTGCGGGGCGGAAGATCTGATCGCGGTCTGCAAAGAGCTGATTGCGGCCTCGCCCCACACTCGGTCGGCGGATGGCAAGTTCAGCTGGGAAGAGGTCGAGTGCCTGGGGGCGTGCACCAATGCGCCAATGGCCCAGATCGGCAAGGACTATTACGAAGATCTGACGGCCGACAAGCTGCGTGACCTGATCGCGGTGTTCAGCACGGGCGAGGTTCCGGTCGCCGGGTCGCAGAACGGGCGTTATTCCAGTGAGCCCCTGGGCGGGTTGACCAGCCTCAAGGACTTTGAATCTGGCCGCACGCAATATAACGCGTCGGTGCAGCGGGCGGTTGATCTGGGCGACACGATCAAACGGATCGACGGCAGCGAAGTGCCGCACCTGACGCCTTGGCAGAAGGACAAGGTGAAAGCCTGAACAAGGCGAATTGGTAGGCTGGTTGGTATGGGGGACGGGAACGTGGCAGAACACAGCAAAGAAGAAGGCGGCTGGCCCGGCGGCTGGTTGGTCGCGGCCTTGGCAGGGTTGATTACCGCCATTCTGGCGCGCTGGCTCGGCGATGTCGGCATGGCGGCGGCGGTTCTGGTCGGGATCATGGTGTTTCTGGTGTTCGGCGTCCTTTTGGGCATGTTCTGGACCGTGCCGGCTGCGACAGGCGGCGATGACGGTCATGGTGCCAGCCACGGCCATGACGCGGACCATGGGTCGAGCCACGTCGCAGCACAAATACCGGCAATTCCCGTGCAGCCGGTAATGGCAGCGGCTGCGCCGGTTGCAGCAAGAGCGCCTGCTGCCACTCCGACACCCGCTGCCATTCCAACGCCCATGGCCGCTCCTGCGCACGTTTCTGTCGAGACGCCGGTTCCTGCTTCAGCCCCTGCTGCGACGGCGGTGCCTGAGGGTGGGGTCAAGCCGGTTGGTCTGGCCGCGCCGAGGGGCGGTAAGGGCGACGATCTGCAGATCCTGGAAGGCATAGGCCCGGCGCTGGAAAAGCAGTGCCACGAGCTTGGCATCTATCATTTTGACCAGATCGCCGGGTGGGGTCCGGGAGAAGTCGCCTGGATGGACGGCAACCTGAAGAATTTCAAGGGCCGGGTGACGCGTGACAAATGGCTGCGCCAGGCCAGGCTGATCGGCGAGGTCGGGATCGAGGAGTTTTTGCGCCGTGCCAAGACCAACGACTACTGAGGCGGCCATGGCGAACCCGACAGACGACAAGGCTGACATGGCGCAGGGGCGGTTGATTGCCCTGGTGATCGTTGCCGCGATGGTGGGTTGGATGGGGTTCGAATGGCTGGGTGGGCAGCTGGGTTGGCCGCCGAAATACATCTTTCTGGCTGACCTGTCCGCCGCCGCCGCCTTCATCTGGGCGATGGTGGCTGCGGTTCGGATCTGGCGGCGACGCCACGGTTAATCTGCCCCGACGGGGTTTGCAGGAAAAGGCCCGCGCGGCCTGACAAAGAAGGAACGGGGCCAATGCTCAAGGATCAGGACCGCATCTTTACCAACCTTTATGGGATGCACGACCGTTCGCTGGCGGGGGCCAAGAAGCGCGGCCATTGGGATGGTACGGCGGCGATCATTGCCCTTGGCCGCGACAAGATTGTCGAACTGGTCAAGGCGTCGGGACTGCGTGGCCGGGGCGGGGCAGGGTTTCCGACCGGGCTGAAGTGGAGCTTCATGCCCAAGGCGTCGGACGGGCGACCGTCCTATCTGGTGGTGAATGCCGACGAATCCGAGCCCGGCACTTGCAAGGACCGCGAGATCATGCGGCACGATCCGCACACGTTGATCGAGGGGTGTCTGATTGCCAGTTTCGCGATGGGGGCGAACGCCTGCTATATCTATATTCGCGGCGAATACATCCGCGAGCGCGAGGCGCTGCAGGCGGCGATTGACGCCTGCTATGACGACGGTCTGCTGGGCAAGAACGCCGCCAAGTCGGGGTTCGATTTCGACCTCTACCTGCATCATGGTGCCGGGGCCTATATTTGCGGCGAAGAGACCGCGATGCTGGAAAGCCTTGAAGGCAAGAAGGGGATGCCGCGGATGAAACCGCCATTCCCGGCGGCGTCGGGGCTGTACGGCTGCCCGACCACGGTGAACAACGTCGAAAGCATCGCCGTTGTGCCGACGATCCTGCGGCGTGGGCCGGAGTGGTTCTCGTCCTTTGGCAGGCCGAACAACGTGGGAACCAAAATCTTCGGCATTTCCGGCCATGTGGTGCACCCTTGCGTGGTGGAAGAGGCGATGTCGATTCCGTTGCGCGAGCTTTTGGAAGAGCATTGCGGCGGCGTGCGCGGTGGGTGGAGCAACCTCAAGGCGGTGATCCCCGGTGGCTCGTCGGTGCCCCTGTTGACGGCGGCGCAGTGCGAGGGCGCCATCATGGATTTCGACTGGCTCAAGGATCAGAAATCCGGGCTGGGAACGGCAGCAGTGATCGTGATGGATCAATCGACCGATGTGATCAAGGCGATCTGGCGGCTGTCGAAGTTCTACAAGCACGAAAGCTGCGGCCAATGCACGCCCTGCCGCGAAGGCACCGGCTGGATGATGCGGGTGATGGACCGGCTGGTGCACGGCGATGCCGAGCTCGAAGAGATCGACATGCTGCTGAGCGTCACCAAGCAGGTCGAGGGTCATACCATCTGCGCGCTGGGCGATGCGGCGGCCTGGCCCATTCAGGGCCTGGTGCGGGCCTTCCGTGGCGAGATCGAGGATCGCATCAAAGCGAGGAAGTCCGGCCGCATGGGTGCCATGGCGGCCGAGTGAATGAGCGGTCCCGTCGCCCACATGAACTATGCCCGACTGCGCCATCCGGCTGGGGACGTCCGCGTGGCAGAGTTCATTGAAGCGACGGACCGGGTCAACGCAATTGCCGAACGCAGCCCCGGCTTCATCTGGCGTCTGACCGCACCGGAAACGCGGTCAGACACCGCGGGAACTTTTGAACAGATTGACGACGACCCGCTGATCGCGGCCTCGTTGTCAGTCTGGCAAAGCGCCGAAGATCTGCAGTTCTTCGTCCAGAACACCTTGCACGGCGCTTTCCTGCGGCGACGCGAATCGTGGTTCGAACCGCTGTTGGGGCCGGTCTATGTGATTTGGCCTGTAGCCGGAAATGCGCGCCCGACGATGACTGAGGCAAAGATCAAACTGGCCGAGCTTGCGGCGCACGGCCCAAATGCGGCGGCGTATGATTTCGCCTGGCTTGCCCGACTGGACGCGCAGGCGGTGACAAGATGACCGAATTGCACGTGATGATGATCGGCATCGCTCTGATCCTGTCGGCCTGCGATGTGGTACCGCCGCAGCCGCTGCCCATGCCCGTGGCTGATGGACGGGCGCTTTCGATCATCATGACCGATGGCTACAAATACGTTGTGAATTATCAGGCTCTCGATCAGGCACGCGGTAAAGTGTATATCCGCGTCACCCGCGCCTCGGCGCCGGAACTGGACTATGCCAGCGGACTGACAGCCAAGAAGGTCGCCGTCGACTTTTGCGCGGTGTACCACCGGGGCCTGAACCCCGCGG
>JANXPK010000330.1 GCA_025357355.1 Rhodobacterales bacterium | reverse complement strand
CCCCGTCAACGGTGTCATTGCCCGAACCGCCCAGCAGCGAATCGTTGCCGTCGCGGCCATTGAGGGTGTCGTCTCCGGCATTGCCGGTGATCGGTCGGCCGCATTGCCACCGGTAAAGGTGTCCGCGCCGCTCGTGCCGTTGTAAGTGATCATCTTGCCCCGCTGCCGCGCCGATAGACACTGGTCCAGCTTCAGGATTGGGCGCACAGTTGAGGCGGAATATGACGCTTTCACGGGGTTTCGGGGAAGCCGCACCGCCAATTGTGGCACCTGCGGGGTAAGGGTCACTTTTAGGTCGCGATTGCGCAACAAACCGGGTTGATTGTTGCGAAAAAGGGTGGCCGAGGCCACCCTTCTGTCGTTGCCAACGCCCTTGCGGGCCCTGACGGCTGCATTCTATCGGGAGATCAGCATCGCCTCGTGCCGCTTCAGCGTCTTGCGGGCAGAGGTATAGCGTTCCAGACCCAGTTCCGTTTTCAACGCCGGGAAAAGATCATAGATTTCCGAGCGTTGCGCGTTGCCCATGCCCTTCAGCGTCAAGTCGCCGGGCTGGAAGCTTTCGGTCCAGGCACCGTTCGACAGCACAACCTCGTGACGGTCGCACATGAAGTGGATGTAGGTGGCCCCGGCGGTATCGACCGAATGAATGCCCTTGCCCGCCGCCAGATGCTTGGCCGCCACCAGCACCTCATGCTCGTCGAAATAAAGCGCGGTGCGGTCGTTGGCCACCAGCAGGCGGTGGTTGGGCGACACCAGCATGTCACGTTCGGGCAGGCCGTTGCCGAGGGCGCCCTGCCGGATCAGCACCGGTTTCAGATGCGGCGCGGCCGACAGGTCGGTCCAGCTCAGGTCGCGCCGGCCGATCCAGCGGATTTCCTGCATGCCGTTGTCGCGGGTGATGATCTTGTCGCCCTCGCACAGCTCCTCCACCGCGATCTCGCCGCGCGGTGTGGCGATCAGCGTGCCGGGTGTGAAGCAGGGGATGACATGCTCGATGTTCTGGAAAGTCATCGAGCCGATCACATGGTGGTCGGTCGGGTCCAGAAAATTGACAGTGCCGTTCTCGGGGTTCGTCGGATCGTAGATGATGTGCAGCGGGCCAGAGCCGGTCAGGTCCAGCGTGTCATTGTCATTGCCGCCTTCGCC
The DNA here is from genome assembly GCA_025357355.1 of Rhodobacterales bacterium. Lineage (GTDB taxonomy): Bacteria > Pseudomonadota > Alphaproteobacteria > Rhodobacterales > Rhodobacteraceae > Stagnihabitans. Next base: position 194 of record JANXPK010000330.1, on the reverse strand, counting down.
ACCGTCGACGTAATCGCCATTGTGGCCGCCAACGAAGTGGTCGGCGTCATCGCCGCCGTAAAGCTGGTCGTTGCCGGTGCCTTCATGGAAGGTGTCGTTGCCGCTGTCACCAAACACCGTGTCGTTGCCAGCGTCGCCGTAAAGCACGTCATTGCCAGTGCCGCCATGCATCAGGTCATTGCCGGTGCCGCCAT
>JANXPK010000278.1 GCA_025357355.1 Rhodobacterales bacterium | reverse complement strand
CCCGCCCGGATCGGATCAGCTGGCTGCAAGCCAGGCGTTGAAGCGGTCGTTCAGCTCTGCGTCGTGGTCAACCCAGAACTCGTAAGACGACCCCAGCGCATTCTTCATGTTGTCGGGGTTGGTCGGCATGAAGGGGCCCATGTCGGTCTTGCCGTCATTGAACTTGCCAACCAGCGCCGCCGAAGATTTGCGGGCGGGACCATAGGCGATCCACTTGGCCTGATCAGCCAGCGCCTGCGTCGTGGTGGCGAACTTCACGAACTTGATCGCGTCGTCCTTGTGCGGGGCACCTTTCGGAACCACATACAGATCGTATTCATAGACCTGGCCATCCCAGACTTGCTTGAACGGCTTGCCGTCGGCTACCGCAGCCGAGAACAGACGGCCGTTATAGGCGGTTGTCATCGTCACTTCGCCGTCGGCCAAAAGCTGCACCGCCTGCGCGCCGGCTTCCCACCACACGATGTCTTTCTTGATGCTGTCAAGCTTCTTGAAGGCGCGGTCCACGCCTTCCTTGGTCCCCAATACCTTGTAGACATCCGCCGCCGGCACGCCGTCCGCCATCAGGGCCATTTCAAGGTTGGCCTTCGGACGCTTGCCCATGCCGCGCTTGCCGGGGAACTTGGTGACGTCGAAGAAGTCGGCAATGGTGGTCGGGCCGCCATTGGGGAATTTGGTGGTGTCATAGCCATAGTTGGTCGAGAACACGATGGTAGCGACCGCACAATCGGTCACCGAACCGGGCAGGAAGTCGTCCTTGGCGGCGGTACCGTCAGCGCCCGCAGGCAGGGCTGCCATGCCGATCGGTTCCAGCATGCCTTCATCGCACAAGCGGATCGCGTCGGAATATTCGACGTCGGCCACGTCGATGGTGACGTTGCCAGCCTCTTCCTGGGTCTTGACCTGCGGGCCGGGATTGTCGCTGTCGATCGAGACTACGTTGATGCCGGTCGCGGCGGTGAAGGGCTTGTGATAGGCCTCGACCTGGCTTTTGGTATAGGCACCACCCCACGACGCAACTGTGATGTCTGCCCGTGCGGCAAACGACGCCGCCGTCAGCGCGGTTGTCAGAATTAGCAGTTTTTTCATTCCGTTAGCTCCCGTTGTTAACATGGTCTTCTTGCGCCGCTGACGCGGCCACCCCTTTCGCAGGGGGTCTCAGGGGTCAAGCGCCCGCGCGTCCTGCGGGGCCCAGCCGATCTTGATCTTTTCGCCCGGTTGCAGCATGCGCTGCGTGGCGGTGTTGCGCGATTTCATCACGAAATTGTCCACCCCGGCCACCCGCAACCGGGTGCGGAAGATGTCGCCCATATAGATGAATTCCAGGACCTCGGCCTCGATGGTCTGGGCCGCCTGCGGCATCATCGCAAGCTTGTATTCCACCCGTTCGGGGCGGATCGACACAACCGTCTGCGCGCCCTTTCCGGTGACGTTGACCGGGGTCGCCTCGATCACCTCGCCAGTGCCCAGCCGGACCCTGCACTTGCCGCCGCTCATCTCTTCAACGGTGCCTGCCAGCTTGTTGTTCTCGCCAATGAACTGTGCGACAAAGCTGTTGTCGGGGCGTTCGTACAGATCCGAGGGCGAGGCCAGTTGCTGGATGCGCCCGTCATTGAACACGGCCACCCGGTCCGACATGGTCAGCGCCTCACCCTGATCATGGGTCACATAGACCACCGTGATCCCAAGACTTTCGTGCAGGTGCTTGATTTCGAACTGCATATGTTCGCGCAACTGTTTGTCAAGCGCGCCCAGAGGTTCGTCCATCAGCACGAGCGCCGGGTCAAACACCAGCGCGCGGGCAAGTGCGATACGCTGCTGCTGGCCACCGGACAGTTGCGCCGGACGCCGGGCGACAAAGCTGCCCATCTGCACCATGTCCAGCGCGCGTTTGACCTTGGCCTCGCGCATCTCTTTGGGCATCCCGCGCACTTCCAGCGGGAAGGACAGGTTTTCGCCAACCGTCATGTGCGGGAACAGCGCGTAGTTCTGAAACACCATGCCGATGCAACGTTTGTGCGGCGGCACCGAATTGATCGGGCGGCCATCGAGCCGGATCTCACCATGGGTGGCGGTCTCAAACCCCGCCAGCATCATCAGACAGGTGGTCTTGCCAGACCCCGACGGCCCCAGCATGGTCAGAAACTCGCCCTTGCCAATCGCCAGATTCAAATCCTTCACGACCAGCGAAACGCCGTCATAGCTTTTCTGTACATGCTCAAACGCGACGAAAGCGTCGTTCGGGCCAGTTGATGCCACGCGGTTCCCCCTGTCGTATGACCGTTTGCCGGTCTTTATAGCCCAAGACTTAAGCCAATGGTCAAAGACATTGCAATGGCTTCTTGTCGGGCAAGGCTTGCCAGCAATGAAAGCCTGAAATCGGGCCAAATACGGCGCATCTGCCGTGCCGAACGGCAATTACCGCCAGGTTGACCAGAAAAGCGGCAGCTTTTGCGCAGCAGAGCGGCAAGTCCGGTCAGAGGGTGATTCCCAATGCGTTCAACACGCCACCATCTTAACCGCAAAGCCCGCTTGCAGCAGCCAGGCCGCAGCTGCCTGCCGCGACAGCAGCGGCAGGCAGCGCGCGCCATACTGCTGTTCGAGGCTCGCCGTTGCATCCGAGGACATACCCGGCCGCGACCGGATTGCGCGGGTCAACGTCAGCCGGTCGCGCCGGGCCGGCGCGCGGAGGGCCAGGGGTCCAGGGTAATGGCTTTCGGCCACCGCTCCCTCGGCCAGGATAAGGCCATGCGCAGGCAGCAAAAGGTGTTGGTAGGTGACCTGCCGCATGCCCTGTGCCACCCGGGCACCAAGGCCAGTTTCGGCCAGATGACGCGCCCGGATCAAGGCGGCACCCTGCGGCCCTTGCACGACAATCCCATGCTGTGGCGACACGATCAGGTCGCGCCGGTTGCCATAATAGCCCGTCCGGACGCGGATCGGGCGCAGCTCGGGCGCCGCCCGCAAGTCGGCGGGTGTCAGATGCCTGCTGCCCTGCCAAAGCACCGGAACGACGCCGCCTGTGCTGGTCAGAACCTGGTCGCCGACCGCAATATCTTCAACCGCGACCTCGCCTCGTGGCGTCAGGATGCGGGTCCCCCGGAAAGTGCAGGACCGAATTGCCATGGCCATCGTCGGTAACGGTGACGTCAAAAGCCTTGACCGGATTGCCCCGGGCATCGACGAGATCAGAGACATCGAACTGGTCGTTGGTCGTGCCATTATGATCGGTGTCGCCCAGGTCGAAGTCCCGCACGACGTCACCGCCGCCATGGGCGTCGAGCACCACAACGTCATTACCTGACCCGGTGAAGATCTGGTCATTCCCAGAGCCCCCGTCCAGCCTATCATCCCCCGCTCCGCCATAAAGCGCATCGTCACCCAGACCGCCAGACAGCTGGTCATTGCCAGAGCCGCCATAAAGAACATCATTGCCATTGCCTCCATCGAGCGTGTCGTTCCCCGCTCCGCCATCCAGCACATTGGCCCCGGCATCGCCGGTCAGTACGTCATTGAACGCCGAGCCGGTGAGGCTCTCGATGGAGGACAAGGTGTCCCCCGCCGCGTCGCTGCCCGAGCCGAGGCCGGTCGCCAGACTCACCGTCACGCCCGCGCCCGACGCCGAATAGTCCGCCGTGTCCGTCCCCGCCCCGCGGTCCAGCACGTCAGACCCGGCGCCGCCGATGAGAAGGTCGTTGCCCAACCCACCGTAAAGACTATCATTTCCCGCACCGCCAGCCAGGCTGTCATTGCCTGCGCCACCGTCCAGCAGGTCGGCTCCTGTGCCGCCGGTCAGCGTGTCATCCCCGCCGCCGCCAAAAAGCGAACTGCCGCCCGCCCCCGCCGTCAAGGCGTCGTTGAAGCCTGAACCGACCACAACCTCGATCCCCGTCAGCGTATCGCCGGCCGCGTCGCCGCCCGAGCCGAGGCCCGTCGCGAGGCTCACCGTCACCCCCGCGGAGGAGGCCGAGTAATCCGCCGTGTCCGTCCCGGCCCCGCCGATCAGGCTGTCCGCCCCAGCCCCTCCGGCCAGCCTGTCGTTGCCAGCCCCACCGTCGAGCACTTTGGGCCTGGCATCCCCGGTCAGCACGTCGCACGGCGCCGAGCCGGTGAGGTTCTCGATCCCCGTCAGCGGATCGCCGGCCGCATCGCCGCCCCAGCCGAGTCCCGTCGCGAGATTGACGGTGACGCCTGCGCCCGACGCCGAGTAATCCGCCGTGTCCGTCCCCGTGCCGCCAATCAGCGAGTCAGCGCCAGCCCCTCCGGCCAGCGTGTCGTTGCCAGCCCCGCCGTCGCGTGTGTCGTTCCCCGCACCGCCATCCAGAGAGTCGTCGCCGAGATCGCCGTCAATCGTGACGTTGCCGGCGTCGCCGCACAGCACGTCGGCGTTGTCGCCGCCATAGATCAGGTTGTCATTGTTGTCGCCGTGGATCGAGTCACTGCCAAGTTCGCCATAATGGGTGTCGTTGCCGTCGCCACCATAGGCCAAATCGCTGCCATCGCCCGCCTAGACGATGTCGTTGCCGAGATTGGCATAGATCGAGTCATTGCCCGCCCCGGCGACGATCGAATCGCTGTTCAGATTGCCCGAAGCGAGGCCGTCATTGTTGTCGACCTAGTCTGTTCCGTTGGCGATCGGTTCGAGGTAGCTGCCGTTGATCAGGTCGTTGCCCGAAGTGCCCGACATCGTCCCGTCGTCAAAGCCGGTAAAGACATGGTCCGTGTTCAGACCGGTAAAGTTGTTGCCCGACACGCTGTTGAGCGTGATCGACTGGATGGGCTTTGCCTCAAAGACAACCGTATCTGCCGGATCGCCGGTACCGCTGCTTTCGGGGGCCGGAAACATGTGGCCTGCCTTATCCTGAACAATGACTGCGGTGACTGTGCCGGTGGTGCCCTCGGCATAAGTAACGGTGGCGTCCTAGACGGCAACGCCGTCAATGGTGAAGGTGGCGGTGCCCG
>JANXPK010000271.1 GCA_025357355.1 Rhodobacterales bacterium | reverse complement strand
GGAGCCGAGCCTCGCCATGTGGTGCGAATCCCCCATGGCGGCGCCTAGCCGGACCTTGCCCGCATGAAGGTCAACCTTTACGTGAAAGGCGCGGCGCGGGGCATGGTGGTGGAGCGTCTGGCCGATCTGATCCGCCAAGCCTACAGCGAAAAGGTGGGCAGCCAGGTGACGGCCCAAGCAGACGGAATGGGGATTTTCGTGTGAAATGGCCCAAGGGTCGATACAATCATGGGTTGAGCATTTCGCCGGCCGATCGGGCCAGCGATCGTCGGCAAAACTGGACTTCAGCACGACGAATATTCGTCTTTGGCGCAGAAAGCCGGGAAGATTTCAGGCACTCAGCGCGAAGTTTCGCAAAATGCAAAGAAATTGCGGCCAAACTGTTTCATTATGCGATGCAAATTGAAAAACTCTCATAAGGAGAGTGTTCGATCCCTGGAACCCCTGCACGGCGATTTAGACAGGTCTACGTTGAATTGTTATTCAACCGTAGAATTGGCATAGTCCAAAAGGACAGGTTTTCCGGATAGAAGAAACTTATTTTGCGGAAATGTGTTCACCCGAAAAGTTTGGCATGGTTCTTGCTTAAAGGTTTGCAGTAGGACACCGTCAATGGAGACTTGAATGAAACACCCGGTTGATGCGCATGTTGGAAAAAGGATCCGGCACCGCCGCTGGATGGTTGGCATGACGCAGCAGCAGCTTGCGGACAAGGTCGGCATCAAATTTCAGCAGATCCAGAAATACGAAACCGGGATGAACCGGGTTTCAGCATCGCGGCTTTGGGACATTGCCGAGACGCTGGGTGTGACGATCAGTTTCTTCTTCGAAGGGCTTGGCAATGGCGTGATTGCTGCGGCTGGCAACGACATGATGGCCGACAAGGAAGCGATGGAACTGGTGCGGTCCTACTATGCGATCCCCGAAGCCCAGCGTCGCAGGCTGTTTGATCTGGCCCGCGTGTTGAGCGAGGCGGCATAAACTGCACAAACCGCAAGCCGGTCGACCTTGACCGGTTGAACGGCAGGGATTACCGCCGTGACAGGCATGCAAGAGGGCAGTCATGGCGAAAATCGACGCAACGCTGGCGGCGGAATTGATGGCGACGGCAGCGGTGCTGGCCGATGCGGCGCGAACGGCAACGCTGGCGCATTTCCGTGGGCTGGGTTTGACGGCGGAAAACAAGGAAACCGACCGTTTCGATCCGGTAACCGTGGCAGACCGGCAGTCCGAACTGGAAATGCGTGCCATTCTGGCGCTCAGGCGCCCGGACGACGCGATTCTGGGCGAGGAATTTGGGCCGAAAGTCGGCACATCTGGCTTCACCTGGGTTCTTGATCCCATCGACGGCACCCGCGGCTATCTGTCGGGCACACCGACCTGGGGGGTGCTGATCTCTGTCGCAGATGCCTCCGGGCCGATCTATGGCCTCATCGACCAACCCTATATCGGCGAGCGTTTTGAAGGCGGTCTGGGCCGGGCCGAGGTCAACGGGCCGATGGGACGGCACGTGCTCGCCACCAGAATGCCGCGGCCTTTGTCCGAGGCGATCCTGTTCACCACATTCCCCGAAGTCGGCAAGCCGGAGGACGGTGCGGCGTTTCGTCGGGTCGCGTCCCATGCCAAATTGGTGCGCTACGGCATGGACTGCTACGCCTATGCGCTGATCGCCGCCGGGCAGATTGATCTGGTGATCGAGGCCGGGCTGCAAGCCTATGACATTCAGGCGCCGATTGCGGTGATCGAGGCTGCGGGCGGCATTGTCACTGACTGGCAGGGACGGCCCTGCCCGCAAGGCGGGCGGGTTCTGGCGGCGGCCAACAGGTCCGTGCACGCCGAGGCACTGGCATTGCTGAACGGCTGAATTGTTCCCGTAATTTGCGTGATTTTGTGGTGAGTGTTTGCTAAGTACGTTGGGCGCGAGTCCTTGACCCCTTCTGTCGCGCCAGGTTCCCGTTCACCGAAGGGGGTGAGAAAGGGAACCCCATGTCTTCTGAAACTCTGATCCGCAAGGCTGACCACGTCGTCACGATGGACGCCGTGCGCAGTGAATTGGCCGGCGCGGATGTGCTATTGCGCGGCGGTGTCATCGCCGCTGTGGGCCATGGTCTGACGACGACTGGTGAGGTGATCGAGGCCCAAGGCTGCGTCGTGACCCCCGGCCTCGTCAACACCCACCACCACCTCTATCAGACCCTGACCCGCGCTGTGCCGGGTGGGCAGGATGCGCTGCTCTTTGGCTGGCTGAAAACGCTTTACCCGATCTGGGCGCGTTTTGGGCCCGAGGAGATGTTTGTCTCGGCGCAGGTCGGGTTGGCGGAATTGGCACTGTCGGGCTGCACGATGTCGTCAGATCACCTCTACCTCTACCCGAACGGCGCGCGTCTCGATGACACCATTGCGGCCGCCGCAGAGGTGGGGCTGCGGTTTCATCCCACGCGCGGCGCCATGAGTATCGGGGAAAGCGCTGGCGGGTTGCCGCCGGACTCGCTGGTCGAGCAGGAGGCCGCCATTCTGGCCGACTGCGTGCGCGTCGTAGACCAGTTCCATGACCCGCGCGAGGGCGCGATGGTGCGGGTTGGGATCGCACCTTGCTCGCCCTTTTCGGTCAGTCGCGATCTGATGCGCGACGCGGCGGTGCTGGCGCGCGACAAGGGGGTGATGCTGCACACCCATCTGGCCGAGAATGACGAGGACATCGCCTATTCGCTGGCGAAGTTCGGCTGCCGTCCCGGGCAATATGCCGAAGCTCTGGGCTGGACCGGCGATGATGTCTGGCACGCCCATTGCGTCAAGCTGGATAGTTCGGAAATTGCATTGTTTGGCCAATCAGGCACCGGGGTTTCCCACTGCCCATGTTCGAATTGTCGCCTTGGGTCAGGCATCGCACCTGTCAGGGCGATGCGGGATGCCGGGGTCAAGGTCGGGCTGGGGGTGGACGGCTCGGCCTCCAATGACGCGGGCAATCTCGTGGCAGAGGCGCGGCAGGCCATGCTGTTGCAGCGGGTGGCGCGCGGGGCGGACGCGATGTCGGCGCGCGAGGCGTTGGAGATTGCGACGTTGGGCGGGGCCCGGGTGCTGGGGCGGGGCGATTGCGGGTCCATCGAGCCGGGAAAGCGGGCTGACCTGGCGATCTGGGATGTCTGTGGCATCGAGGCTGCAGGCTCGTGGGACAAGGTCGCTTTGCTTCTGGCCGGCCCTGCGCGGGTGCGCGACCTGATTGTCGAGGGCAGGCGCGTGGTCAAGGCGGGGCAGATGGCAACGATTGACTTGCCTCGGGTGGTGGAAAGGCAGAACAGGCTGGCGCGGGCTTTGATGGGGTAAGCGATGG
>JANXPK010000258.1 GCA_025357355.1 Rhodobacterales bacterium | reverse complement strand
GGCCGGTCGGCCTTGGCCTTCTCGCGTACATGATCTGGAGCAAACGCATGTTCAACCATTCTTCGTCCTGTGGCCCGTGGGGTCGTCACCACTCCCGTGCCGACTATGAGGCCATGTCACGCGCCTACAAGGATTATGGCCAGACCTGGCGCAACATGGGTCAGACCATGCGCCCGTCCGGCAACGCCGCCTTTGACGCCTACAAGGCTGAGACCATCCGCCGCCTGCAAGAAGAGCAGGAAGCGTTCGAGGCCTTTCTGCAACGTCTGCGCGATGCCAAGGACAAGTCCGAATTCGACGCCTTCATGGCCGCCCGTGCCGCGCAAGCCCCGACGGTTACCCCCGATGCGGGTGACGTGACGATGCCGGGCGAAAACTGAGACGCCAACCAAACCAACCAACAGGCGGCCCCGCACTGGGGCCGCGTTCGCTTGACATCTGCCACCCGAAGGAAGCCATAGCCATGTTCGCCACTGCCTATCCTGACCCGCTCACCCAGTCCTATTTCTACGCCGATGTGCCCGTCAAACGCGCCGTGGCCTTTGTCATCGACACGGTGCTGATCGCGTTTCTGGTGGCCTTGATTGTTCCCCTGACCGGGTTTCTGGCGCTGTTCTTTCTGGGCTGGCTTTATGTCGCGATCAGCTTTGCCTACCGTTGGATGGGTCTTGCACGGGCATCGGGCACGCTGGGCATGCGCATGATGGGGCTCGAATTCCGCGACGCGCAGGGGCTTCGGATGGGTGGCGGCTTGGCCTTCGTCCATACGCTCTTCTATGCACTTTCGGTTGCCTTCGTGATGCCGCAGATCATCTCGGTCCTGCTGATGGTCTTTACCCGGCGCGGTCAGGGTTTGAGCGACCTCGTCCTTGGCACTGTGCTGGTCAACCGGGCGGCGCTCTACTGAAACACACCAAGATACAAATCTTTGCTTGGCGGCAGGCACTTCCCTTGCTAACCTGCGGTGTATTCCCGAGATTTGCTGACAGATGCGCCACACCCTTCCGATTGCGCCGCAGTTCTATGTGACGGCCCCGCAGCCCTGCCCGTATCTGGACGGGCGGATGGAGCGCAAGCTGTTTACCTCGTTGCAGGGCGAACATGCGCAAAAGCTGAACGATGCCCTGTCCAAGCAAGGTTTCCGGCGAAGCCAGAACGTGCTGTATCGTCCGTCCTGCGCAGAATGTTCGGCCTGCCTGTCTGCGCGGATCCGGGTCGCGGATTTTCAGCCCAGCCGCACCCATCGCAAGATCGTCAAGGCCACAACCCATCTGCGCCGCAATGCGACGTCTCCTTGGGCGACCGAGGATCAATTCGCGCTCTTTCGCCGCTATCTTGACGTGCGCCACGCCGATGGCGGCATGGCCGACATGGATGTCTTCGAATTTGCCGCCATGATCGAGGAAACCCCGATCAAGAGCCGGGTCATCGAATACACAAGGCCCCCGGCGGCAGGAGAGCGCGGCCGTCCGCTATCGGTGGTCAGCCTGACCGATGTCTTCGACGACGGGCTGAGTATGGTCTATTCCTTCTATGACCCCGATCTGGCCGACCTGAGCCTTGGCACCTTTGCCATTCTGGACCACATTGCCATCGCCCGTGAGGCGGGGCTGCCCTATGTCTACCTGGGCTACTGGGTCCAGGGCAGCCAGAAGATGGACTACAAAGCCCGCTTCTCGCCGCTCGAGGTCCTGCGGCCGAGTGGGTGGACCCTGATGTCGGCGCAGGACCTGGCGCCTTAGCGTCAATTAGTCGAAGTCCTCTTCCCACCACTCAAGAACACCGCGAACGCCGTCGATGCGCCGCTGCGCTTCCAACGCCCGCAGTTCTACGCGGCGGATCTTGCCGGAGATGGTCTTGGGGAGGTCGAACACTTCAAGACGGCGGATGCGCTTGAACGGGCCAAGGCGTTCGCGGGCGTGGTCTAGCACCGCCTTGGCGGTGGCGGCGTCGGCCGGCCACCCTTCGGCGAGCACCACGAACGCCTTGGGCAGCGCCAGCCGCATCGGATCGGGCGAGGGCACAACGGCCGCCTCGGTCACCGCCGGATGTTCGATCAGCACGCTCTCCAGTTCGAACGGACTGATGCGGTAGTCGGAGGCCTTGAACACGTCGTCGGCGCGGCAGACGTAGGTGTAGACGCCGTCCTCCGCCCGAGAGACCACGTCGCCGGTGTGATAGGCGGCCCCCTCCAGGGCTTCCAACCCATCCTCGCCCCAGTAGCCCGTCATCAGACCCAGCGGCCGGTCGGCGCCCAGCGGCAGGCAGACCTCGCCCTCGGCCCCCTCCCCGTCCAGGCTGATACGGTAGCCCGGCAGGGCGCGGCCCATGGCGCCGGGCGTCACCGGCTGGCCGGGGGTGTTGCCGATCTGGGCGGTGGTCTCGGTCTG
>JANXPK010000256.1 GCA_025357355.1 Rhodobacterales bacterium | reverse complement strand
CGCAGCGTCGGCGCCATCCGCTCCATCGCCGCATGATGCTCGGGCGGCGCCATGTGACCGGCCTCGGCCAGCGCCTGCGCGGCCCAGGTCAGAAGTGTAAAAACCTCCAGCAATTCCTCGGGGTTGCGGGTCGGAATGCCGCCCTCCATGTCGATCTCGCTGTCGCAGTCGCGCGCCAATGCCGCCAGCGCCGGGCCGACATGCGCCTGCATCCCCTCCAGCGCCAACCCCGCAGAGATCACCCCGGTCAGCGCCTCGAAACGCGGCAGCCCCGGTGCCGCCACTTGCCAGCGCCGCGTCAGAAACACGGTCTGCGCCGACAGCGCCTTGAAATAGGCCTCGCTCTGCGTCCGCTCCGCTGCTTGCAACAGCATCAGCGCATGGTTGATCCAGCGGATCAGCCGTCTGCCTGTCAGATCCGCTGTCCAGCCCGGCCCGCGACCCGCCCCGAAGCGCTTGATCCAGTCCCAGGTCCATTCCTGCGCCCGCTTGCGCGCCGCACTGTCGCCCACCGCCGCCAGATCATCCAGCCAGGCAAAGCCATGCACGTCGGCCACCATCGCCGGATCGGGAAAGTCGACATCCCAGATCGCCGCACCCGGCCGCTCCACGACCAGCCCCGCCGACACGAAATTGCCCGCCAGCAGCTGCCTGCCGCGCGCGTAAAGCCCGATGGTCCGCGGCTCGGGTTGCGACACAAAGCTTTTGGCAGGCGCCGCCTTGCGCGCCCGCCACATCGCATAGCGGTCCCTGAACCCGCCTGACCGCCGCTGCTCCTCCTGTCCGGCCATGCTCGCCCACCTGCTACGCCCGGTTCCGGGTCATTCAGCGTGCGAGCATACCGACCACCCTTGGGCCTGTCATCACAGCATTGGCCCTTGCGCACGAATTCGCGCGGCGCGGGTCAACCACCGCAGGCCGCACGATAGCCGCCCTCGAAAATCATCTTCCAGCCAAAGTCATAGCCGCCCCGCACCGGCGCCCCCATTTCACCCAAAGCCTCGAAATTGCTCTGGCGCAGGGTGACCTGTGTCTGGGTCGGACCCAAGGCCACAAAGTCCAGTTCCAACAGCGGTCGCGCGGTGACCACATCCCCGGGCCTTGGAATGTGAAACTCCATCACCAAACGCGAATGCCGGTCCAGCGTCAGGATATTGCCCCAAACCACCTCTGTGCCGTCGCTGCCGACCTCGACGATCTTCCCACCAAGACGCGCGTCCACCCGGATTGCCCTGGCCGGTTGCCCCGCCATCGCCGAAACCGTGAACTTGCCCAGCGGCCACCAGCTGTCCATCTTGTCCAGAAAAACCTCGAACGCGTTCTTCTGACTGCACGGCACCTCAATGGTCCTGATCAGCGGTTCTATCACGGCTTTTCTCCCTAGTTGCCAAATCTGTGCTGTATTTCCGCGCTATAAGCCGCCAGAATCTCATTCCAGAAACTGTCGAGATAGGCGCGCAGTTCGTCCACCGCTTCGCGACGAATGGTGTACAGCCGCCGGTTGCCCAGCGGCTCGGCCGTGACAAGTCCGGCCTCTTGCAAGGTTTTGAGATGTTGCGATACTGCCGGTCGGCTGACCGTCTGGGTCGCCGCCAACTCACTGACAGCCATAGGCCCAGCCCGCAGTGCCTCCAATATCCGGCGGCGTGTCGGGTCACCCAGGGCATCCAGAATCAAATCGTAAGCCATAACTTACCGTAAGCTATGGCTTACGCAATGTCAAACAGGACAGCTTTAGCGGTCCAGCCTGAAAATCAGCTTTGGCCTATTTGAACTTGGTCTTGCTGGAGCCTTGGCCAAACACCTTGCCGGTGTATTTGGACTTGTTCGCCTTCCACCAGGTATTGGCCTCTTCATGGCTCTTGAAGCTCTTCACAAATTCGGCCGTCTTCTTGTCATGCTCTTCGTAGACCCAATAGTACATATCGCCGCCAGCCATCGCTTTCTCCTCCAGGTTGAGTCGCGCATCAATTGGATTCCGTAGACCGACACTAGCAAGGGCGCAGCCCTCTGCAAAGTCACTTCATGCCCCCGCACCAGCCCCAGCCTGCCTTGTGCCTCACGCCAGATGATCAATCCGCTCCATGTACTGGGCAATTCCGCGCACCTGACCCAGCCAGCTCGCGATCAGCTTGGGGTCGTGAGGGGCGGCATGAACCCCCGCCGCCACCTCGCGGTTCAGAACGGACTCCACCGCCATCGATACCGGCGTCGACACCAGCCGCGCCATCGCCGTCGCCCGCGCATCGCCCCAGGCGTCCATCGCCCAGGTCTGATGGAACACCACCCGCCCCTCGCGCTCTGCCTTCAGGCTGACGAACAGCACCACCCGGTCCGGCTCGCCCGGCGCATAAGAGTTGTCGCGCACAAACTCCACCGCCATCGCCGCCAGCCGCGCATCGCCTTCCGGCCCGCTCAACCCCTCAATTTCGGCAAAGACCGGCGCCCAGGCTTCGGCCCAGCCGTTCAGCCGGATCGTGCCACGCACGAAATCCCGCACCTTCCACGCTGGATCGAACCGGTAGTCCTGCATGAACGGATAGCTGTCGCGGTTGGGATAAACCTCGAAACTCTCCGGTTGCGGCAACGGCGCGTCATAGCGCGTCACCGCATCCCAGGGCCGCGCCACCCTGAGCTCGCTCCAGTTCCGCAAACTCCGTGACGGTGACCGCAACGCCTTCAGCACACCCAGCGGCGCCCAACTGAACTTGTAACGGAACGCATTGGGGATCTTCGGCACTCCGCCGCAATACGACAGGAAACTCAACACGTTATCGACGTGATAGGCCTTCGACGCCCGATAGCGCGCCACCAGATCATGCGCCATCAGATGGTCGATGCCGGGGTCAAGCCCGACCTCATTGACCGACACCAGCCCACGTTCGCGGAACGCCTCGTCGAGGTCGCGCATTTCGGGCGAGATATAGGACGACGACACGAAATGCGCCCCCTTGGCCAGACACGCCTTGGCGATGCCGACATGGTGGTCCGTCGTCAGCATCGAGATTGCCACATCGCCCGGCTTCAACGCCGCCGTCAGCGCCTCCAGCGAATAGGCCCTGATATCCTTGGCAATATCGCCCACCGCCTCCTCGGCCTTGGCCAGCGTGCGGTTCCACACCACCACCGCGTGCCCGACCTCGATCAGCCTGCGCAGCCCCGGCGCCGAAGACAGCCCGGTCCCACACCAATGTATCGTCATCGCACCCTCCTCAGACCGCCGCCACGTGACGGTCAAATTCCACCCTGGCCCGCCCCCAAACCCCCGCGCGCAGATCGCCCAGCGTCATGAGCGAGCCAAGCAACTGTCCCGCATAGTCCTGCGACGACTCCACCGGCAACATCGACGGCAGGTTGTCAATCGCCGTCACGTCCAAGGGCGGCCGCTCTGCCACCCGCAGCGCCGGGGCGTCCCAGTCGGTCGCCCGGTCATACACCTTGATCGGTGAGAAATCCGAGGTCGGATCGCAGGCAATGTCCCCGATCACCGTCAGCGCCCGCACCGCAGCTTTGGCCGACGCTGGCACGAACACCGGACAGCCCGGCCGCGCCAGAATGCAGTTGAGGAAGATCTCATGCTGCAACACCTGCGGGAACGGCCCGCCGCTCGCCGTCTCGGCCATGTCCCATTTCGTCACCGCCACCCCCATGGCGCTGCACAGGTCCGCAGCCCCGGTGCCAACCCGCCCCAAAGCGCCGATGATGATCGCCCTTGGCCGCCCCAACCCGGCAAACTCCGCCGCCAGACTGGCCAGCAACTCGGCCTTGCCGTCGTACCGCGTCACCGCTCCGCAAATCCCACCCCTTTGCTGCGCCGCCCAGCACTTCAGCGCCACCGCTGCCCCGGCATACCCCGCCCAATAGCCAAACGCCGCCACCCGCCGCCCGCGCTCATCCACCAGGTATTCGCGGTCATTCTGCGGGGGGGGGGGGGGGGGGGGGGGGGGGGGGGGGGGGGGGGGGGGGGGGGGGGGGGGGGGGGGGGGGGGGGGGGGGGGGGGGGGGGGGGGGGGGGGGGGGGGGGGGGGGGG
>JANXPK010000231.1 GCA_025357355.1 Rhodobacterales bacterium | reverse complement strand
CGTCACCATGGTGGCGGCGTGGATCAGGGCGGACACTGGCGTCGGACCCTCCATCGCGTCGGGCAGCCAGGTGTGCAGGAACAGTTGCGCCGACTTGCCGCAGGCGCCGATGAACAGCAGCACGCCCAATAGGTTGGCCGCGTTCCAGTCACGCCACAGAAAGTGCAGGTTCTTGGTCGCCAATGTCGGCACCGCCGCAAAGACATCGTCAAAGCGGATCGAGTCGGTCATGTAGAAAAGGCCGAATATCCCCAGCGCAAAACCGAAGTCACCGACCCGGTTGACCACAAAGGCCTTGATCGCGGCCGCGTTGGCGCTTTCCTTGCGATAGTAGAACCCGATCAGAAGGTAGGACGCGACGCCGACGCCTTCCCAGCCGAAGAACATCTGAACCAGGTTGTCGGCGGTAACCAGCGCCAGCATGGCGAAGGTGAAGAACGACAGATAGGCAAAGAACCGCGCCCGGTACGGCTCGTCATCGCCCCAGTTTTCGTCATGGGCCATGTATCCAAAACTATAAAGGTGGACCAGCGAGGACACCGTCGTCACTACCACCAGCATGATCGCTGTCAGCCGGTCCAGCCTGATCCCCCAGTCGGTGCTAAGCGAACCCGACTCGATCCAGCGCAGAATGGTGAAGTGTTGCGTCGCACCGTCAAACCCCAGAAACACGTACCAGCTCAAGGCGCAGGCCAGAAACAGCAGCCCGGTTGTGATGATCTGACCGACTTTTTCGCCCAAAAGGGTCCAGAAGAACCCGCAAATCAGCGCGCCACCCAGCGGAGCGAGCAGGATGACTTTCGTCAGCGTCTCAAACGTCGTCATGCGTCAGCCCTTCATCACATTCGCGTCTTCAACTTCGATGGTGCCGCGGGCGCGGAAGAACACCACCAGAATGGCCAGACCGATCGCCGCTTCGGCCGCAGCCACCGTCAGGATGAACATGCTGAACACCTGACCCACCAGATCACCGGACATCGAGGAGAAGGCGATGAAATTGATATTGACCGCCAGCAGCATCAGTTCGATCGACATCAGGATGACAATGACGTTCTTCCGGTTGAGAAAGATGCCAAAGATCCCGATGACGAACAAAGCCGCCGCCACGATCAGGTAATGTTCCAGTCCCACCATCATCGTCCCTCCGGGTCTTGGCCCGTTTCATTCCGTAGGGTGCGCATTCATTGCGCACCTTTGTTGCAGGCCTAAAGCCCCTGCCCCGGCTTCACGTCGATCAGTTCCATCGCCTTCTTCGGGTCGCGCCACATCTGATGCAGCACGTTCTGGCGCTTGATGTCTTTCCGGTGGCGCAGGGTCAGCACGATGGCGCCGATCATGGCGACCAGCAGGATCAGGCCGGCCAACTGGAACAACAGCAGGTATTTGTCGTAGAGGAGCAGGCCCAAAGCCCTGGTGTTCTCGATCTTGGAGGCATCGGGTGTCACCGCCTGATGCAACCCCAGCGCACCTTTGGCTTGCACCCAGGCCCCGACGCCAAGGGCCAGCTGCATCAACACCACCACACCGACCAGCAGGCCCAGCGGCATGTATTTTGCCATCTCGCCCTTCAACTCGGAAAAGTCGATGTCGAGCATCATGACGACGAACAGGAACAACACCGCCACCGCGCCGACATAGACGATGATCAGCAGCATCGCGACGAATTCGGCACCCAGAAGAACGAACAGACCCGCCGAGGACAGGAACGAAAGGATCAGCCACAGCACCGAATGCACCGGATTGCGGCTAAGCGTCACCATCAGCGCCGCGGCCACTGTCACGGTGGAAAAGGCGTAAAAGGCCAGATCGGCTAAGGTCATGCCGGTTTCTCCTCGGTTTCGGCAAAGACGCCCTGTGCAATCTCAAGCGCTTTCTGCGTAGCGGGCATGCCGCCGAACATCGACATCTGCCAGATCACTTCCGCAATCTCGCGCTTGGTAGCTCCGGCGGCCGAGGCGTTCTGCACCGCCAGTTTCATCTGCGGCTCGCCCAGCGGACCCAGCACCGTCAGCCCGGCGATGGTCACCAGAAACCGCGTGCGGGCGTCGAGGCCCTGGGGGTTGAAGGTTTTGCCGAAAAACGTCTCCAGCATCTCCCTGGACATTGTCGGCATCCCGCCAAGCGAC
>JANXPK010000213.1 GCA_025357355.1 Rhodobacterales bacterium | reverse complement strand
TTGGTCTTGTTGTGGGCCGAGGCCATCTGCCGCAATACCGAATCGGCATCAACGGCCACCAGGTCCAGATCGGCGGCATTGCTGATCCTCGCGTCGACCGGCAACAGATAGTTGCGCTGGAAACTCTGCACCCCGTGGCCCGCGTAATAGAAAAGCCCGGTGGCATCAGGCCCTGCCGCCCGCAGCGCCTGCCCGAATGCGCCGACGGCCGAACTCATCGCGACCTTGCCGCCATCGCGCACCAGCGTCACCTTGAACCCCAGCCCCGTCAGCGTGTCCGCTATCAGCTGCGCGTCATTGGCCGGGTTGGTCAGCGCGTTCACCGCCTGATAGGCGCCATTGCCGATCACCAGCGCAATCCGCGGCTCCGCGATGGCCGTCACCGCCAGCCCGAACCACATCGCCAAAGCCCCGATACACCGCCACATCGTGCCGCCCGCTCCCCCGCAAACCATTGCCCAAACCTGAAGGATTAATCGCGCCCTGACAATGCCTTGCTGCCCGTTCACACAAGCGTGCGTGCGTTTCCCCGGCTGCTGTTGCTTTTGTTCCGCGAAAGCGCATATTCGCTGCGCGATCCCTTACCCCCAGCCCAAGGTCCCCCATGACACAGAGTGCACAGTTGATTGGCCGCCTGATGATGCTGCTGCTGGCCCTGACCCTGTGGGCGCCCGGCTCAGCCAGGGCAGACGACAATCCCTTTGCGGGCGGCTGGGTGCTGAAAGCCGATGGCTCGTCGCTGGGGTTCCAGTCGGTCAAGAACGACACCAAGGTCGAACTGAACAAGTTCGCCACCATGACCGGCACCATCTCGCCCTCCGGCGATGCCGAGGTTCATGTGGCGCTCGACAGCATCGACACCAAGATCGACCTGCGCAACGTCCGCATGCGGTTTCTGTTCTTTGAAACCTTCAAGTTCCCCGAAGCCATCGTGACGGCCCATATCGACCCCGCGATGATCGCCGATCTGCCCGCCAAACGCCGGATCACCCTGACCATGCCCTACACGCTGGACCTGCATGGCGTGAAGCTGCCGCTCAGCGCCGACGTCACCGTGACCCTGATCACCGACACTCTGGTCGATGTCGCCTCGGTCGGCGTGATCCCGATTGCCGCCAAGGATTTCGGCCTCTCGGACGGGGTGACCAAGCTGCAAGAAGCCGCGAACGTCAAGATCGTCCCGACCGGCTCGGTCACCTTCGACTGGCTCTTTGAACGCGCGGGCGGCGCCACAGCAGCCGCCGCCACCACGACCCAGCCCGCCGAACCCGCCAAGACCGCCATCGAGCCCTCCGGCAATCTCGACGCCGAAGCCTGCCGTGGCCGGTTCGAGATCCTGTCGCACGCGGGCAACATCAACTTCGCCTCGGGCTCGACCGTCCTCGACGTGGCAGGCTCCGCCATTCTCGACAGCGTGCTCGACATCGTCAACCGCTGCCCGAAGATGGTGCTGGAAGTCGGCGGTCATACCGACTCGGACGGCGGACCCAAGGCCAACCACATCCTGTCGCGCCAGCGCGCGCAGGCGGTTGCGGATTATCTGGTGGCCCACGGTGTCGCCGCGTCCCGCCTCGTGGTGCGCGGTTATGGCGAAACTCAGCCGCTGGTCGCCAATGACACGCCCGACAATATGGCACGCAACCGCCGGATCGAATTCAAGGTTCTCAACTAGCCCCAACTGTCTTGCGCCGATGAAAGAGTTCTCATGATCCGCACAGTCGTTCTCGCCCTCGTTCTGGTGATGGCCTGGCCCCTCGCCGCCTTGGCCGAACGGGTGGCGCTGGTCATTGGCATGGGGGCCTACCAGAACGTGGTGCAACTCAAGAACACCACGACCGACGCCAAGAACATCGCGGCCAAGCTGCAAGAGGTTGGCTTCAAGGTAACGCTTGCGGTCGACAAGACCCAGGGCGAGCTTCTGGACATCATGCAGACCTTCTCGTTTCAGGCCGAAACCGCCGATCTGGCGCTGGTCTATTACGCGGGTCACGGGGTCGAGGTGCAGGGTGTCAACTATCTGATCCCGGTCGATGCCGATGTGAAGTCGAACAAGGACGTGGTGCGTGTCGCCATTTCACTGGACGACGTGCTGAAAACCGTGGAATCGGCGCGCAAGATGCGCGTCGTCATTCTGGACAGCTGCCGCAACAACCCGTTTGGCGATCTGGTCGACACCTCGACCAAGGCCGAAGCCACCAGCACCGACAACAGCACCCGTTCTGCCGGTGTGCAGGGTCTGGCGCCGGTCAACCCCGACCTTGGCACACTGGTCGCCTTTGCCGCCAAGGGAGGTCAGGTGGCACTAGACGGGGCCAACGGCCACAGTCCCTACGCCACCGCGCTGATGCAGGCCTTTGCCGAACCCAATCTGGAAATCAGCCTGATGTTCCGGCAGGTGCGCGATCAGGTTCTGGCTCA
>JANXPK010000198.1 GCA_025357355.1 Rhodobacterales bacterium | reverse complement strand
GGTTGCTGGACCACCCGGTGCTGGCGGCGGATGTCAGTGACGAGGGCGATCTGGCGCAGAACCTGCTGGACCGCTATGGTGCTGCGCAGGTGGCCGGGGCCTTCATCCGGCTGTGGCGCGAGGGACGCTCGGCGCCCGAGGTGTTGTCGGACAATCTGGTGGTGCCAGCCCTGTCGGCACCACGTGAACGTGGTGAGTTCGGGCCGTCGGTGTGGTTCCAGTTGTCCGTGGGCCGGTCCGGTCGGGCCGAGGCGCGCTGGCTGTTGCCGAAGATCTGTGAGGCGGGCGGGATTACCAAGGACGGCATCGGCGCCATAAGGGTGCAAGAGGACCGCACCTTCGTGCAGATCCTGACGGCCGAGGCGGGCAAGTTCGGCGCCGGGGTCGAGCTGGAAAGCGGCGTCACCATGACCCGGCTGGACGGGGAGCCGGATCTGGACCGGCCAGAGCGGGCCGCACGGCTTGCGGGCAAGCCTGAGCGTAGGGCAGCGGCACCGCGTGTGCTGCACGATGAGCCGCGCGAAAAGCCGGTTTATGCCGCCAAGCCGCCGCGTTTGGTGGAGGACGAGCCGGTCGTGGCTGAGGCCGTCGAGCGCAAGCCCTATGTCAAGCGCGACGCCCCGAAACCCTATGTCAAGCGCGACGATGGCGAGAAAAAGCCCTATGCGCCGCGCGGTGCCGGGGAAAAGGCGCCCTATGCGGCGGATGGCGAGCGCAAGCCCTATGTGAAGCGCGACACGCCCTATGCGGCCAAGGCCGACGGGGTGCGCAAGCCCTATGTCACCCGTGACGCAGGTACGGGCGACCGGGCGGAGGGCGCCAAACCCTATGCCAAACCCTATGCCAAGCGCGACGAGGCCAAGCCTTATGCCGCCAAAGCAGACGGTCCGCGCAAGCCCTATGCCCCACGCGCGGAAGGGGCAGCGCCTCGTGTCAAGCGCGATGCCCCGGCCGGTGAGGCCAAGGCGCGCTGGGGGGCCAAGCCTGAAGGCAAGGGCGAGTTCAAGCCGCGTTCCGCCGGGTTCAAGTCGCATGGCGGCGGTGAGGGGCGGCCCGCGCGGGCGGAGGGCTTCAAGTCGCACGCGGCGGAGGTCAAGGGCTTTGGCAAACCGAAGCCCGTTGCCAACGCCTCGGATACTTCCAAACGCTTTGTGCCGCCGAAGAAGCCGAAGACCTGAGGCTTGCAGGGGCGTTTGGTTTAAGCGAACGATCGTTTATTGCGGCTTCAGTCGGGACAGAAGATCGCGGTGCAGGCCGGGAGTGGCGGCCAGAACGCCATTGCTGCGCGGCAGTTCAGCGTTGAAATGCAGGGGATGGCCGAGGCGGTTGGTGACAACGGCCCCGGCGCGTTCGGCAATCAACGCACCTGCCGCGATGTCCCATTCCCAGGCCTGACGCAACGACAGCATGCCGTCGAAGCTGCCGTCGGCCACCAGACACATCCGTTAGGCGACCGAGGCGCGGAAGTGGCGCGTCACCTCTGGCACCGGGCCGGTCCACAGGTCTGGTGACAGATTTACCTTTGGTGTCAAGAGAGTAGCGCCCGTGGCGGCGTTGCGGTCGCTGCAATGGATGGGGCTGCCGTTGCAGGTGGCGGGGCCTTCGGCATGGGCGCAGTACAGCTGACCTTTGGCGGGCAGGTAGACCACGGCGGCAGTGATCACGCCGTTGTGGGCAATCGCGAGCGAATGGGAAAAGCTGCTGTCACCGGCGATGAAAGCCGAGGTGCCGTCGATCGGATCAATCAGGAACAGATGTTCGCAATCCAGACGTTCGTCGGTATCGGGGTTTTCTTCGGACAGCCAGCCATAAGAGGGGCGGGCGTTGCGCAGGCGGTCTTGCAGCATGTCGTTGACGGCAATGTCAGCCTCGGTCACCGGACCTTCGCCCGGTTTGTCCCAGGCTTTTGGGGAGTTACCGAACCATGTCATCGCAATGACACCAGCGGTGCGGGCGGCCTCGATCAGCAGGGCAAGGTCAGGCACCGGCAAGGGTCAGACCCTCGACCAGAAGCGAGGGGACGCGAGTGGAAAGGTGGGGCTTGGCGTCATTGGCGGCCGTCATCCGCAGAAGCATGTCGCGCAAGTTGCCGGCGATTGTGCATTCGTTGACCGGGTATTTCAACTGCCCATTCTCGACCCAGAATCCGGCGGCACCGCGGGAATAGTCGCCGGTGGTGGGGTTGATCGAGGCGCCGATCATCGAGGTGACCAAGAGGCCGGTGCCCATGTCGCGCAAAAGGTCGGCGCGGCTGGCGGTGCCCGGGGTCAGGTCGATGTTGGAGGTTGAGGGTGTGGGCGGGGCAGAGGTGCCGCGCGAGGCGTTGGCGGTCGATTGCAGGCCAAGTTTGCGCGCCGTGCCAAGGTCGAGCGTCCAGCCCATCAGCATGCCGTCCTGCACCAGAAGGCGGCGGGCGGTCGGCAGGCCTTCGCCGTCAAAGGGCCGGGAACCACCGATGCGTGGCCGGTGGGGGTCTTCGGTGACCGACATCGTGGCGGGAAGCACTTGCTTGCCCAGTGCATCCAGCAGCCACGAGGCGCCGCGGGCCACCGCAGCGCCGTTGATGGCCTGCAGGAGGTGGCCGATCAGCGAGGAAGCGACGCGCTCGTCAAAGAGCACCGGATAGGCGCCGGTGGGCGGTTTGACCGAGCCTGCGCGTTCCAGCGTGCGCTCTGCCGCGAGGGCACCGGTTTCAGCGGCGGGCGGCATGTCGGCGGCGTGGACACGGCTTTCGCCGGCCCAGTCCCGCTCCATCGCCGTGCCGGAGCCGGTGAAGCCGACGGCGGACAGCGAGGTCGAGGTGCGGGCGTAACCGCCGGAAAAGCCCGCCGAGGTTGCCAGATGCATGTCGCGGCGCGACCAGCCTGCCGAAGCCTCGACCTGAGTGATGCCTTGGGAGGAAAGCGCGGCAGCTTCAACCGCGCGGGCTGAGGATTCGAGCGATTGCGGCGCGGGTTCGGCGGTGAGGTCGGCAAGGTCGAAGGCGGCAAGGTCCCAGTTGCGGGCCAGCTGGCCGGGGTCGGCGAGGCCGACGGTGGGATCGTCGGGCGCCTCGCGCGCCATGGCAACCGCGCGTTCGGCCAGCCGCGCCAGCGTGGCAGGTGAGGTGTCGGAGGCCGAGACGCAGGCCTGTTTGCCACCGATCAGCACGCGCAAGCCAACCTCGACCCCTTCGGAGCGTTCGGCCTGTTCAAGCTTGCCCATGCGGATGTCGATGCTTTGCGATCGGCCGGATACCGCGAGGGCATCCGCCGCCGGAGCACCGGCCTTGCGGGCCTGATCGAGCAGGGCTTCGGTCAGTCGGGACAGATCATGCGGCATCGGCGGCTCCTTGGTTGGCAAGGATATGGGGGATTGTCAGAGCGCAAGCAAGCCCGTGGATGCAGGCAAACCGGGGGGCGCCAACGGCAAACCGGTTTCGGCGATCCTTCGTCGCCGGAACGGGTTTGCGGAGACAAGCGGCTTCTTCAGCCGCGCGGGCGACAAGGGTCAGCGCGGCTTGCCGCTCCGCGAGATCACCCGCCTCACCGCCAGAGCCGCCGGTTACTGGAGTTGCTGGCCGTTGGCGAAGAAGTGTTTGTCCTTGAATTCCAGCGACGAGGTCATCTCGTCCTTGTCGGCCGTGGTATTGGCCAGCATCGCCAGCATCATGTGGCCCTGGGTCGCCTGATCCTTGGGCAAAAGGCCCAGCGCCACCAGTTTGTCCATCAGGCCGTTGATCCCGGTCGCCTTGACGTCGATCTTGCCGGTGGGATAGGG
>JANXPK010000179.1 GCA_025357355.1 Rhodobacterales bacterium | reverse complement strand
CTTCGGTCGGCGCCTGTTCCACGATGCGCCCGGCCAGCATCACCGCGACGCTGTCGGTCAGCGAGCGCACGACCGAAAGATCGTGACTGATGAACAGGATGGACAGGCCCATTTCGGCTTGCAGGTCCTGCAGAAGGTTGATGATCTGGGCCTTGACCGAAACGTCCAGCGCCGAGGTCGGCTCGTCGGCGACAAGGACATCCGGCCGCAGGATCAGGGCGCGGGCGATGGCCACCCGTTGGCGCTGACCGCCGGACAATTCGTGCGGATAGCGGCTGCCATAGCTGCGGTCCAGACCCACCCGGACCAGCCAGTCCCGCGCTTGCTCTGCCTGCTCGCGCGCGAAACCAAGACCGTGGATGTGCAAGGGCTCGGCCACGATTTGGGTCAGCGTCATCATCGGGTCGAGCGCCGAATAGCTGTCCTGAAACACCACCTGCATCTTGCGCCGGAACGGCTTCAGCGCCTTGTGGTCCAGCGTGGTGATGTCGGTGCCGTTCACCAGAATCTGTCCCGCCGTCGGCTCGATCAGACGCAGGGCCAAAAGGCCGGTGGTGCTTTTTCCCGAGCCGCTTTCGCCGACCAGCCCGAGGATTTTGTTGCGCTGCAGGATCAGTGAGACATCACGCACGGCCAGCAGGGTTTGGACCGTCGGAAACAGGCCGCCGCCCACCCGGATCGGATAGGCCTTGGATATGTTGCGAAGTTCCAGTGCCGGCCCAGTCATTGCACCCTCCAGCATGCGACATCGCGGCCCGGAGCGGTGCTGCGCAGGGCTGGCATTTCCTGACTGCATTGGGGCAGCGCAACGGGGCATCGCGGGTGAAACGGACAGCCACTCGGTGGGTTGGAGGGGTTGGGCGAGGTGCCGGGAATTTCGGTCAGGCGCTGACGTCCGCCGGCGCGACCGGGGATCGAAGCCAAGAGGGCCGCCGTATAGGGGTGCGCTGGAGCATCGAACAACTGCTGCACCGGGGCCTGTTCCATCACCCGGCCGCCGTACATGACCAGAACCCGGTCAACGGTTTCGGCAATGACGCCAAGATCGTGGGTCACCATAATCAGGCCCATGCCGAATTCGGTCTGCACGTCCTTGATCAATTGCAGGATCTGCGCCTGCACTGTCACATCAAGCGCGGTGGTCGGTTCGTCGGCAAAAAGGATTTCTGGGCGGCATGACAGCGCCATTGCGATCATCGCACGCTGCAGCATGCCGCCGGACAATTGATGTGGATAGCTGTCCAGCACTGCGGCGGGGTTCTTGATTTCCACCCGTGCCAACAAAGCCTGGGCTTCGCCGCGCGCCACGGTCTTGCGGACAGGGCGATGGGCCAGGATCGTCTCGGCGATCTGGTGGCCGATGGTGAAAGAGGGGTCAAAGGCCGTCATCGGGTCCTGAAAGATCATCGCCGCCGCCTTGCCGCGCAATTGCGCCAGGTCAGCCCCGCGGGCTTTCAACACGTCCACCCCGGCAAGCACCATCCGATCGGCCGCGATTTTGGCCGGGGGTTCGCGCAGCAGCCGAAGGGCGGCCATGCAGGTCACCGATTTTCCCGAGCCGCTTTCGCCCACGATCCCAAGGCTTTCGCCTTCATCAAGGTGAAGGGTCATGCCGCGCACGGCCTGAACGAGGCCGTCATGCTGGCTGAAACCGACCGTCAGGTTGCGGATATCAAGTAGACGCATGGGGGGAATTCGACCTTCGGGGAAGCCTCGCCCCCGGCAGAACGCCGGGGGCGAGCAGGGTCAGGTCACTTCTTGCTTATATGCGTGTAGAAATAGAGCGCCAGCTGCCGCAGCGGAGTGAAACCCAGTTTGTTCGGCGTGGTGCCGTCGCCCGTCAGGTTCTTGGACACGACGGCATTGGTGATCGGATGAACCACCGGGATGATCACTGCGTCGTCGATCAGCACCTGTTCAGCCTGTTCATAGAGCTTCTCACGCTCGTCCCAGGTCGGGTTGGCATCGGCCTTGGAAACCAGCGCGTCATAGGCCGGGTTATGATAGTCATGGCGGCCGCCATTGAAGAAGATGCCGTAGAAGTTGGACGGATCGATGTAGTCGTATTCATAGGGCGACAGGAACAGGTTGTTCTTGTGGTTCAAAAGCCCGTCCATCCAGTCCTTCGTCGGCATCACCTTGAGGTTCATCGTGATGCCAAGCGTGTCTTTCCACTGTTGCTGCAGGTATTGCAGCATCGGCGCGGTGATGGCGCCATTGTAGCCGCCCTGATCGCGATACCAGATCTCGATCGTCGGGAAGCCCTTGCCGCCCGGATAACCCGCGTCAGCCATGAATTTCTTGGCCTTTTCCGGGTCATAGACCGCTTGCGAAGTGATGTGCTCGTTGTATCCAGGATAGCCCGGCGGCAGCAGGGACTTGCCCGGGATGGCGAGGTCCTTCAGCACCGTCGAGGTCAGCTCGTCCCGGTTCACGGCATATTGCAGCGCCTTGCGCACGTTGACATTGTCAAACGGCGCCGACTTCAGGTCAAACGAGATGTAGGAGGTCGCAAACACCGCATTCTTGGTGATCTGGCCAGGGAACTGCTTTTCCACGAACGGGATCTGGCCGGCGTTCAAGTACGAGAAATCGGCTTCGCCAGCCATGAAAGCGGGCAGACCGACTTCCGGCGCACCAAGCGACGGATCAATGACCAGCTTGTCGACCGAAGCCGGCCATGGGCCGGTGTAGGTCGGGTTCTTCACCAGGGTCATCGAGTTGTTCGACTTTTCCCAGCTTTGAACCATGTAGGGGCCGGAGGCGACCAGGGTGTCGACATTGGCAGCCCATTCGTCGCCGACCTTGTCCCAGACGTGCTTGGGCACCGGATACCACAGGCTTACCACGCCCGGCAAATAGGGCTTGGGCGCCGAGGTGGTGACAACGATCGTATGATCATCCGGGGCCGAGATGCCAAGCGTCGAGACATCCGCCTTGCCCTTGGTCACATCGTCCCAGTTCTTGATGCCGCCAGCATAGCCCCAGTACCAGGCAAAGTCATAGCCGGTCGTGGCAGCGCGCTGCATCGCGAAGATGTAGTCGCCTGCCGTCAGCGGCACGCCATCGCTCCACACCAGCCCGGCGCGCAGCTTGAAGGTCCAGGTCAGGCCGTCCTTGGACTGGCTCCAGCTTTCGGCGGCCAGCGCGTTGAGGTCGAAATTCTTGTCGAAGCTGGTCAGCGGAATCTGGATGACTTCCGGGTTGCCCGCGCGGGCATAGACCGTCTTCATGTAGTCCATATAGGTGCCGCTGGTGCTGTCCCCGGCACTGTAGACGGTGGTATCGGCCTTCAGCGGAGCTGTCGACAACAGCGTCGCCGTGGCGAGTGCCCCCACGATCTTCAAAAGGCGTCTCATTGGTTCCTCCGAGCTGACGTTCTTCATTGGCAGTCGCCACGTGCCGCGAGGGCGTCGCTCCCGGTCCGGCGTGGCATTTGATGCGGGATGGGTTGATTCCCGACCAATGTCATATGTCTGACAAATGCAGATCAACCGCGCAACTGTTTTGCTGACTATGTGAGATATCCGAAAGGCTGGGATGGGCGTCGGTCAGACATCGATAGGCTGCGTCTGTGCCGGAGCCCTTCCCGGATCAAGGCCTTCGAACCGCACGGGCTGCTTGTTTTTCCTTCGGTTTTTGTACTTCATGAGCCGGTCGGGAGGACGAATGTTCAAGAGTTGGAAAGAAGAAAAGGCCAAGTCGAGCCTCATTGACGAGGCTCAGGCTCTTTCGTCGAAGCTGGAGGCGGCGAAACCGCATGTCCTGGATAGCCACGCAGCCGCAGCGCAGTTCTGGGCGGCCTTTTTCCTTGCCGCAGGGCAGAATCTGAATGATCTGATGGAGTGGAAGCCCGCTGCCGTCGCAGGTTTTGTGTCGACCGCCCAGGCAAGAATCGCGACCCTGCGCAAGAAACGCGAGTATGACAGCAGTGATGGCCTGGCGATCTGGCTGCATACGGCCCGTGCCGTGATCGAACCTCGGATTGCGCCGCCGGTGCGCGACATCTGGCGGCGAATCCTCAATGCCGGACCCAATGCGGAGTCTATGGCCCGCGACCTGCTACACGACGCGGGTCTGCCAGTGGACCAAATCCTCCGTGCCCCCAAGGGCTTCGACGACGACATGAATGTTGGTTGAGCATGAAACGACCGGGAATTTCTTTCCCGGCACGCCAACCAAGCACAGTCCGATGTCTCGACGATGGTTCTGGCCGATACCAGACCCGAGCACTGCGGCTCTAAAGAAGCCAGGCAGGATCGCAGGCTACGCCGGACAAGACTCTTACTTCCCTCAAAGGCCCAAAGGCTCCAGACGCACCTGATTGACGTTAGTGAGCAGTCTTCGGTTTCCTGCGCAACTTGCCTTGAGATGCCGCTTTCGGGCATAGCCAACAAGATTGGAGTGACAAGCTATGGACAAAGACCGTATCGCTGGAACGGCAAAAGTTGCGGCGGGCAAGATCAAGCAGACCGTCGGCAAGATCACGGGAGATGCCAAGTTGCGGGCCGATGGGACGGCAGAGGTCGTCGGCGGGCGGGTGCAGAACGCGGTCGGCGGAATCAAGGACGCGCTGAAGGATGCATAGGCTCTGTGCAATCGCTGGGACCGATCATCCTTTGACGAAAGCGGTCAGAGCTTGATGAGCGGCAACCTTCCTGGCTCGCCGTTCGCCGTCTATGTCTGTGCTGCTAAAGTGCCTGAATGCCAGCTTGATCACGATCATCGACCCATAACGAGCGTCAAGGTCGACATCGCCAAGACAGGGGTATAAATTCAGTTGAATTGACCGGCACCTCGACCAGATAAGGCTCGCAAATCAATCGCGGCGAGCCGAAACCACCCTTTAGGAGATCACCATAATGTCCATTGGAACCATTCTCATCATCCTTCTCGTCATCTTTCTGCTGGGCGGCTTCAGCGGCCAGTTTGGCGGCTACGGCTACGGCTATGGTCACGGCGGTGTTGGTGTCATAGGCGTTGTGCTGATTGTCATGATCGTGCTGGTGCTGACGGGTCGGATATGAAGGCTTTCAGCGTGAGGCCCTGGCGCGCGGTTTTGTCGCGGGTCGCGCGATGACACCGGCGATCCTGTTGCTGAGCCTGGTCACAGCGGAACGGCTTGCCGAGGCCCTTTTTGCCCGCAACAATGCCAAGGGTCTGTTGCGGCGGGGCGGGGTCGAGGTCGGGGCAAAATACTTCCCACTCGTGGTGATGTTGCATGTGAGCTGGCTTGGCACGATGTGGTACTTCGGTGCCAGCCGCCCGTTGCAACCGGTCTGGGTCGCGGTGTTTCTGGCGATCGAGGTTGCCCGGTTCTGGGTTCTGGTTTCGCTGGGCAGAGGTCGCACCAGCCGACTGTTTACCATGCCGCAGCAAGTGGCTCCGCGGGGGCCTTTTCGCTGGACTTCACGACCGGATCAGATCGTGGTCGTCGCCGAAATGGTGGTTTTGCCGCTGTGTTTTGGCTTGCCCGATCTGGCCCTGGTGTTTTGTCTGGCCAACCTTGCGGTGTTGATCCTGCGCGTGGAAGCGGAAAACCGCGCGATGTTCCCGAACCGGCGGAAGTGATGGAACCATTGCCGCGCCCGGCCGTTTTGTCAGCACCAATTTAACGTAAAGTCCCAAGGAGAATGACAAAATGGACGACATGAACAATGTTGTGCTGGACGCCGTCGACTTCACGCCGGACACGCTGTTGAATGCGGTGATCTATGGCGCTGGGGGCGAAAAGATCGGCAGTATTCCGCATGTTCACGGCATGGGGCCTGCAAGTCAGGTTGTGGTTTCGGTTGGCGGGTTTCTCGGCTGTGGTGCCAAGTCCGTCATGCTGGCGGCGACCGATCTGGTGTTCATGCGCGATGCCGACAGCACCGTTCAGGCGACGACCAGTCTGACCAAGGATCAGCTGACGGAGCTTGCTGAACACCGGCACTGATGCGGACTGGATCAGGTCAATCGTTATTCAGCGGCGGCTTTATGCCAAGTCATTGAGTACGCAGCGTTAATTGGCCTGATTAACGAAAGATGAACGACCTACAAACCCCCTACATTCCACCTACAATGCAACTACACCGGATGTGAGCTTTTCGGCCCCGAGCTTGCGTTAACCAAATGTCGGCGAATCATCGGGGCCGATGGCGGTCCATAGCGGCCTTAGCTTTCCTCCAGCACCATATCGATGGCACCGCACGGGCATTCGGCGGCGCAGATGCCGCAGCCCTTGCAGTAATCCAGATTGATCGTGAAGCGGTTGCCGGGGCCAAGCTTGATCACGGCGTTGTCGGGACAGACGCCATAGCAATTGTCGCATTCAAAGCAGTTGCCGCAACTCAGACAGCGGCGGGCCTCGAAGAGGGCAGTGGCTTCGGTGAGGCCGCCCTGCACTTCGTCAAAGCTTGAGGTGCGCCGGGCGAGGTCAAGCTGGGGACGCATGGTTTTCGGCGCGTCGGCATAATACCAGGTGTTGAGGCGGTCAAAGCTTGCCAGCGGCTGTGCGGGCTTGGCGGCCAGGGTCTGGCCATTGAGCCAGGCGTCGATGTGGCGGGCGGCTTTCTTGCCGTGGCCGATGGCCACAGTGACATTGCGCTCGCCCGGCGCCATGTCGCCGCCGGCGAAGAGGCCGGGATGGCCGGTCATCATGGTGTCAGGGTCAACCATGACGACGCCATCCTGGGTCATCAGGCCGGGGATGCCCTTGAGCAGCGACATATCGACGTCTTGCCCAAGGGCCAGCACCAGCGAGTCGGTGTCCAGCGTTTCGAACTCGCCGGTGGGCTGGGGTTTGCCGTCGGCGTCCAGCACCATCTTCTCGATGGTCAGATGACCGCCTTCAGCGCCGGTGATGGTGGACAGCCATTTGACCTTGACCCCTTCCTCCAGCGCCTCTTCCAGTTCGAAGTCATGCGCGGGCATTTTCTCGCGGGTGCGGCGGTAGACGATGATGGCGTCGGTGGCGCCGAGACGGCGGGCGGTGCGGGCGACGTCGATGGCGGTATTGCCGCCGCCATAGACCACGACACGGCGGCCGAGCATCGGCCGGTCCTCGCCTTCCAGCGAGCGCAGCAGCGAGACGGCATCCAGAATATGCGAGCTGTCCTTGGCCGGGATGTAGGCGCGTTTGGCGATATGGGCCCCGATGGCGAGAAAGGCGGCATGCGCCCCGGTTGCGGCCATGGTGGCGGCGATGTCGGTCACCTTCTCGCCGTAGCGGAAGGTCACACCCATGGCGGCGATGCGGGCAACCTCGGCGTCGAGCATGTCACGGGGCAGGCGGTATTTCGGGATACCCCAGCGCATCATGCCGCCCGGCTTGTCGCCAGCCTCGATCACCGTGACGGCATGACCCATGCGGCGCAGGTGGCAGGCGGCGGACAGGCCTGAGGGACCGGCGCCGACGACCAGAACGTGTTTGCCGGTATCTTGCGCCGGTGTGGTGAAGGCCCAGCCCTTGGCCAGCGCCTCGTCGCCAAGGAAGCGTTCCACCGAGTTGATGCCGACGGCGGAGTCCAGTTCGGCGCGGTTGCAGGCCGTTTCGCAGGTGTGATAGCAGACGCGGCCCATGATGGCGGGGAAGGGGTTGTCGCGGGTCAGGTGGCGAAAGGCGGCTTCGTAGTTGCCGCTTTCGGCGTGGTAAAGCCAGCCTTGGATATCCTCACCTGCGGGGCACTGATGGTTGCAGGGCGGCAGGCGGTCGACATAGACCGGGCGTTCGGTGCGCCATGAGCCGGTCTTGTTGGCCAAGGACGAGCCGGGATCGAGGGTGATGGCGAAGGGCTTTTTCATTGGCCGTCCTCCAGCAGGTTGAAACGCTTGATGTTCTTGTCGGCCAAGGCTTGCAGGCGGGCGACGATGTCAGGGCGGGGATGCGCGCCAAAGAGATGGGCGTAGCGTTTTTGCAGGCGCAGGTAGTCCTCAACCGGCTGGCGGTGGCGGATTTTCGAAACGGCGGTGATTTCGCCATGCTCGGCCTCGAACACCGGGAAGATGCCGGTTTCATGGGCAAGGCGGGCCAGTTTGATGGTGTCGCAGCTTGCCGAACCCCAACCCAAGGGGCAAGGGACGAAAACCTGCAGATAGCGGGCGCCGCGGAAGGCCATGGCTTTTTCGACCTTGGTCTCGAGGTCGTGCAAGTCGGCGACGGTGGCGGTGGCGACGTAGGGGATTTCGTGGGCGACGGCGATCAGAGGCACATTCTTGCCGCGGCCAAACTCTTCACCGGGATTGGGGCCAAGCGGCATGGTCGTGGCGGTGCGGGCAGCGGGCGGAGTGGCGGAAGAGCGCTGCACGCCGGTGTTCATGTAGCCTTCGTTGTCGTAGCAGATGTAAAGGACGTCATCGTTGCGTTCGAACATGCCGGAAAGACAGCCGAAACCGATGTCGGTGGTGCCGCCGTCGCCACCTTGGGCGATGACGCGGGTGGCGGAATGTTCGAGGCCAGCCTTTCTGGCCTTCACGGCGAGGGCTGCGGCGATGCCGGAACCAACGGCGGCGGCATTGCCGAACAGGCTGTGCAGCCACGGCAGTTTCCAGCTGGTTTCGGGATAGGGGGTCGAGAACACCTCCAGACAGCCGGTAGCGTTGGCGGCGATCAACTGGCCGCCGGTGGCGCGCATGGCGGCATCGACGGCATAGCGGGCGCCCAAAGCCTCGCCACAGCCCTGACAGGCGCGGTGGCCGGAGGTCAGTGAATTGTCGCGGGCGATGGAGGATTGCACCGTGCGTTGGTCAGGGTCCAAGAGTCGGTTGCCGACGGTGAAGGTGCCGGTCTGGTAGAATTTGACGTCCTGTGTCACGATGCACCCCCGGATTTCCGCGCCATGTCGCGCAGCAGGTTTTCGGCGATCGGGCCTGAACGGCGCATCGACGCCTCGCGGGCCAAATGGCGGTCGACCACCTCTTGGTTGAGGTCAAGGAAGGTCAGAGGTTTCAGGGTGCCGTCCACCGCCGCGGTCAGCGCCCGTGTCAGCGAGGCTTGGGTGATCGGTCGGCCGCCGAGACCCGCCACGACCGTATAGCTGCGCAGATGCAGCCGCCCGGCCAGCGCCATGCGGACGTCAGCGGAGACGACGCCACCGAGGCCGACCGAGAAGCTTTTCTCAAGGATCACCACGCGCTGTGCGGCTTTCAACGCGTGCCGCACCGCCTCGAGCGGGAAGGGGCGGTAGGAGCGGATCGAGAGGACGCCGATTTTCACGCCGGACTTGCGCATCGCATCGACCGTTTCCTCCAGCGTGCCGACGACAGAGCCGAGGGCGACCACGATCGTGTCGGCATCCTCGCAGCGGCAGGTGCGCAAAAGGCCACCGGAACTGCGGCCAAAGACCTTGGCGAA
Source organism: Rhodobacterales bacterium (assembly GCA_025357355.1). Classification (GTDB taxonomy): domain Bacteria; phylum Pseudomonadota; class Alphaproteobacteria; order Rhodobacterales; family Rhodobacteraceae; genus Stagnihabitans. Next base: position 212 of record JANXPK010000179.1, on the reverse strand, counting down.
GTCGGCAGCGATTTCGGGGATCAGGTCCAGCGCCATGGTCTGTTTGGCATGGGCGAGGTAGCGCACCTCCATGAAGGCCTCGGGCCCGACCATCGCACCGATCGACACCGGCTCAAGCGGGTCCAGCACCTGGCGCGGCTCGTAGGGCGGCAAGAAGGCATCGACGTCGGCCTGCTCGGGGATGTCGACGCGCTCGTAGGCGTGCGTGAGGA
>JANXPK010000169.1 GCA_025357355.1 Rhodobacterales bacterium | reverse complement strand
GCTCTTGAGCAGCTGTTCGCGTTTGTTGCCATGATTGTGCTGTATGGCGTGGGCTATATCGCCCGCATGACCCGCGCCTCGATGGCAGAGGTGATGACCCAGCAATATATCCGCACCGCCCGGCTGAAAGGTGCCAGCTTCACCCAAGTCGTGGTCAAGCACGCCCTGCGCAACGCGCTGATCGCGCCCTTCACCGTGATCATGCTGCAGTTTCCCTGGCTCCTGAACGGCGTGGTGATCGTTGAAACCCTGTTCAACTACAAGGGCTTCGGCTGGACCCTTGTGCAGGCCGCGGGCAACAATGACATCGACCTTCTCTTGGGCTGTTCGGTGGTCGCGGTGCTGGTGGTCCTGGTGACGCAACTGATTTCCGATATCGGCTATGTTTACCTGAACCCAAGAATACGACTGGCCTGAGGAGGCGACATGGCTGACACGATGTCCTGGGGCGAAATCATTCTGGCGGTGCTGCAGCGGTTCTGGCCGGTCTGGATTGCGTTGGTGGTGACCTTTATCTTGTCGGTCCGCTTCAAGCGCAGGCTCGGGCTATACGGCAAGCTCTTTGACAGCCCGGTCGGCATGGTGGGCTTTGCCATGGTGATGTTCTGGGCCTTCACCGCCGTCTTTGCCGACATGATCATTACGCATGACCCGCTGGCGCAGTTATCCGGCCTGAAAAACGCCGTGCCCGGCTCGGCGCTCAAAGAGCCCGTGCCCGGCGCCTATCTGCACTATCTCTTTGGCGGCGACCATGAGGCCCGCGATGTCTTCAGCCGCATGGTGATGGGGGCACGCCGGGTGCTGATCATTGCGCCGGCCGCCACCCTCTTTGCCTTCATGGTTGGCATCACCCTTGGGCTGCCCGCAGGCTATATCGGTGGCAGGCTCGACACCCTGTTGTCGTTCTTTGCCAATCTGGTGCTGGCCTTCCCGGTGATCCTCTTGTTTTATCTGCTGGTCACGCCAGAGATTCAAACCACCGGCATCCCGATCTATCTGGCCGCCGTGCTGTTCCTGTTCCCGGTGATCTTCCTGTCCGTTCTGTTCAACTCGCGGTTCTACACCGACCCGCCCAAGCGCAATATCTATGTCGGCGTGACCCTGGTCGTCGGCCTTTGGGCCTATTCGGGCCTTGCCTTCAACGCCGATCCCCTTGGGCAAGTCGCTGCCTGGATTGTTGCCTGGCCCGTCGAGTTGCCCTCTCGGCTTCCCTTCGGCACCGAGTGGGAATCGAGGATGACGGACTATTCGGACACGATGTGGGCGTTTTCCCATACCGGATTTGGCGTGTGGAGCATGGACGCCAACCTCCTCAACGTCTTTGTCTCGGTGGTGTTCGTCAACGCCCCCACCGTGTTCCGCATCGTGCGCGGTATCGTGATGGACCTGAAATCCCGCGATTATGTTGCCGCCGGTCAGACCCGGGGTGAGGGCATCTGGTACATCATGCTGTGGGAAATCCTGCCCAACGCCCGCGGCCCGCTGATCGTCGATTTCTGCCTGCGCATCGGCTATGTCACCATCCTCTTGGGGACGCTTGGCTTTTTCGGCCTCGGCGTCACGCCGGAAAGCCCCGACTGGGGTTCCACGATCAACGCCGGCCGCAAACTCCTGTCCTTCATCCCCCACCCCGCCGTGGTCCCCGCCTTGGCCCTGATGAGCCTCGTCCTCGGCCTCAACCTCCT
>JANXPK010000163.1 GCA_025357355.1 Rhodobacterales bacterium | reverse complement strand
CGCGTCGATATATTCGCGGATCGCCAGCACTTCGGCGTCGGTCAACTGATTGACGCGGCGGGCGCGTTCAATCTTGTTGGCTTCGCAGATCTGCTCGGCAAAATGCGGGCCGATGCCGTGGATATACTGAAGAGCGATGGGTACCCGCTTTGCAGTCGGGATGTTAACGCCGCCAATACGTGCCAAACGTGTATTCCTTTTCGTTGCGGTTCCGTGGTGCCAGAACCTTTTTTCACAACCAAGTCAGGTTGCCCTGTCTTGAAACGAATACCCGCCGCGAAGTGATTCCGCAGCGGGACGCCGTGCTTTATGGGCTTTTGACTGGGGCGTCAAGGCCGGGAATGGGGATATTTCAGGTTCTGTCAAGAACTTTCGCAATGGCCGCCGCAACAGTGTCCATTTCCGCCAGACCGTCGACGGTGGCGAGTTTGCCCTTGGCATAATAATAGCCGATCAGCGGCGAGGTATCGCGGTAATAGGCCAGCATCCGGGTTTTCAGCGCCTCTTCGGTGTCATCGGCGCGGCGCTTCATGGTGGTGCCGCCGCAATTGTCGCAGACGCCGGGCACGCGGGTCGGGTGATTCTCGTCATGATAGACCGCACCACAGGTGCCGCAGGTGTAGCGGCCGACGATGCGGTGTTTCAGCGCCTCGTCATCGACGCGGATTTCCAGCACGACGTCGATGTTCTGGCCAATCCGCGCCATCAGATCGCCCAGCGCATCGGCCTGCTTCAGCGTGCGGGGAAAGCCGTCGAAGATGAAGCCGCCGCCATGGGGATGGACAAGCTGCTCCTCGATCAGGCCGATAACGATGTCGTCGGTGACCAGATTGCCGCGGTCCATCACCGCGGCGACGCGTTTGCCCATTTCGGTGCCCGAGGAGCGGGCGGCGCGCAGCATGTCACCGGTTGAAAGCTGCACCATGTCACGCTCATCCACCAGCCGCTTGGCTTGCGTACCCTTGCCTGCCCCCGGAGGGCCGAGGAGTATGATATTGACCATCCCGGCCCCTCCGATGTGTCAGCGTCGCGCCGGTGCTTTGCTGGTACTGCCCGACCGCTTCTTGCCGCGCAGTTGGCTGCGTTCGATCAGGCCCTCATACTGGTGGGCCAGCATATGCGACTGGATCTGGTTGATCGTATCCATGGTGACGGACACCACGATCAGCACCGAGGGTCCGCCGAAATAGAACGGAATCGAGAACTGGCTGATCAGGATCGTCGGCAGGAAGCAGACGGCGACCAGATAGGCCGACCCGACTACAAGAACCCGGTTGACGACATAGTCGAGGTAATCCTGCGTCTTCTTGCCGGGGCGGATGCCCGGGACAAAGCCGTTCTGGTTCTTGAGGTTGTCGGCCACGTCATCGGTCTTGAACGACACGTTTGCGGTGTAGAAATAGGCAAAGAACACGATCAGCACGGCCTGCAGCAACAGGTACAACGGCTGGCCATAGCCGAAATAGGCCAGGATCGTCGACATGATCGGGCTGGTCTGGCTGCCCGAGAAGGTGGCGAGCGTGGTCGGCAGCAACAACAGCGACGAGGCGAAGATCGCCGGGATCACCCCCGCCGGGTTGACCTTGATCGGCAGATGCGACGAGCCGCCGTCGTAGATTTTCATACCGACCTGACGCCGGGGATACTGGATGTGGATCTTGCGCAGGGCGCGTTCCATGAACACCACAAAGCCGATGACCGCGACAACCAGGATCAGGGCCCCGATGATGATCACGGGCGAGATGACGCCAGAGCGGCCCTGGCTCAGGAATTTGGCCAGGGCAGCCGGGATTTCGGCCACGATGCCGGTGAAGATGATCAGGGACACGCCATTGCCGATGCCGCGCGCGGTGATCTGTTCGCCCAGCCACATCAGGAACATGGTGCCGCCGACCAGCGTGATCACGCAGCTAAGCTTGAAGAACAGGCTCGGGTCATGGGCAAGGCCGCCCGCCACGATCGAGGCCGCAATCGCCCAGCCCTGAAACGCCGCCAGACCGACGGTGGCGTAACGGGTATACTGGTTGATTTTCTTGCGCCCCTGATCGCCCTCTTTCTTCAACTGCTCCAGCGCCGGGATCATCGAGGCCAGCAGCTGCACGATGATCGACGACGAGATGTAGGGCATGACGCCAAGGGCAAAGATCCCCATGCGTTTGATCGCCCCGCCGGTGAACAAGCTGAGCATGCCGCCAAGGCCAGACCCTGCGTTGTCCATGAAGTTTTTCAGCGCCGTGCCGTCGATGCCGGGAACCGGGATGAAGGTGCCGGCCCGGTAGACCATCAACAGAAGAACGGTGTACAGGATGCGCTGGCGCAGGTCGGTCGCCTTGCCAAGCGTCGCCCAGCTGAGGTTCGCGGCCATCTGTTCGGCGGCTGATGCCATGTCGGATGCTCCATGAGCAGGATGGAATACGCCGCCAGTCCGGTTTTCCGGTCGGCGGCGCGGGAAAACTTGAATTGATGTAAGCGGTCCTTGGGCCGCTCACAACACCTTATTGGCCCTTATTGCGCTTTCCGTACCGACTTGCCATGCGGCGCCAAGTCCGGCGCCACCGTCAGGCTGCCGCCCGCCGCCTTGACCGCCTCAACCGCCGCGGCCGAAGCGCCGGTGACGTTGAGCATGACCTTGGAGGTGATCTCGCCCTTGTTCAGGATGCGGATGCCGTCGCGCTTGTGCCCGGTCAGGCCCGCCGCAACCAGCATGTCCTCGGTGATCTCGACGTTGATGTCCAGCTTGCCGAGGCCTACGAATTTCTCGATCAGGCCGAGGTTGATGACGGCATAGCGCTTCTGGTTGGGCTTGGAAAAGCCACGCTTGGGCAGACGGCGATAGAGCGGCATCTGGCCGCCTTCATAACCGCCGATGGCAATGCCCGAGCGGGATTTCTGGCCCTTGATACCCTTGCCGGCGGTCTTGCCCTTGCCCGAGCCCGGACCCCGGGCCTTGCGTTTTTGCTTCGGGCTCGAGCCCGGGTTGTCTTGCAATTCATTCAGTTTCATGTCGCATCTCCTAAGCCGGAACTGCCCCCACTGCGACGGCAAGGGCAAACACGGCGAATGTTGATTCTCGTGGCGATAGGGAGCCACCGGGGGCGTATATTGGGCTATCGTCGCCGGTGCAAGTAGGGTGGGTGCAACCCACCTTGCGCTTGACCATAGGTATGAAGGGACTTACGTTTGTCGAAAAGGAACAAGAAATGCCTTTGATTTTGATCGTGATCCTTGTTGCGATTATTGTACTCGTTATGCGTTTTGTCCCCTTCTAATGTGGCGCGTCATCAATCTATGTATTGTCGCTTCACTGGTCGCCGCGTTGTATTACGTTAGTTCGCGACAGGCTCCGAGGCCCGATCTTGCTACTTTCCTCCAGTCTGAGCCCGTGCAAGAGC
>JANXPK010000602.1 GCA_025357355.1 Rhodobacterales bacterium | reverse complement strand
CAGAACCTTGGCGACATCCATTCCGACAGAAATCCGCATGGCGCTTCCCTCCCCTTGCTCCGGACCCGCATGCCCCGTCTCGCCGGCATCGCCTTACAAAGCCATCAGGGGCATCGCGTAATCAGCGGTCGAGCAAGGGCGGCGATACGGGCGGCTCAGCTACCCAAGCCATCAACGGCAGCCAGCATGACAACCATACCCGCATCGCCTGCGCCCCAGCAGCTTCTCACCACCAAGAACGCATTGCAAAGGGGTAAGGCGGCATGAATGCGCAGGTAGGTCAGCCCATAGGCCTGCACGTAAAGGACGAGCCGGTAAAGTGCCGAGAGCGTGAGCGCCAGGTTTTGTGCAAGCCACAGCAGGAGAAGGGTTTTCAGGCCGTGGCGCTTGGCGACATAGGGGCGGGCGGCAAGGGCGAAGGCTCCGGCCAGCAGGGCTGTCGCCAGCAAGGGATAGGCGCCGCGATGGGCGTGGGTCGCAAGGGTCATGCCAGCGGGCAGGGCGGCGCCGGTCCACAGATAGCGGGCGTCCATCAGGGTCTGCACGGCGAGGATCAGGTTGAAGAGGGCCAGCGCACGGGCAACCGACGCAGGGTTGAGGCCGATGTGGGGCACGGGCAGGCGCCGCGTGGTCAGTCGGAATGTCGCAGGCGGGCTCGTCAGAAACGGCCAGATCATCAGACCCATGCCCAACCAGAACGCCAGGAGCTGAAACGTCTGAGTTGGGTCGATGGGCAGGTCGGCCAGCCGCGCGACCCCGTCTGACAGGATCGGATTGGCCTCTGCCAGCAACGCGGTCAGCACCAGCGCCCCGCCCGCCGGGAAGGCCCAGCCTGCGGTCAGGCGGCGCAAGGATGGCAGGTCAAGCTTGATGCCACGCAGGCCGCGGGTCACGTCCGATGCTCCGCGCCACGGGACCGACGCCAGCAAGGTCAGGCTGGCCGCCACGGGTAGTGCGAGCTTCGGTCGCGCGAGGACGATGGCAAGGGGCAGGCCGAGTGCAAGGATCGTCAGGGACAAAAGCTGAGCATAGTCGACGACCGGCAGGACCGCGAGGAACAGAACGGCGATCGAGGGGGCGCGGGGAAGGCTTGGCAACGTGGCAATGTAAAGTGCCAGAGCAAACAGAGCCAGCGACAGGCCAGTTGATTGGCGGTAGAACAAGATGTCCGCCAGCGCGATCAACAGGATCAGCGCGATCACCGGGCGCCCGCCGGGCCGCGTTCGGCTTTGCGGGCGCGGCTGTGGGGGTTCCTGCAGCCACCAGCCGTCGGTC
>JANXPK010000074.1 GCA_025357355.1 Rhodobacterales bacterium | reverse complement strand
CGAACTGGTGGCCCGCCGCGTCAGGGGCCAACCCATTGCGCTGAGCGCGCGGCGGCTTGAGATCGTACTGTCTCGGCCCGCCGGCGATGTCGGTCCGGTTGATGTCGCGGTCGCCGCCAGTGCGTGGCCCGATCTCGTGCGGTCGCGGCGCGCCTGGCTCGTTGTCGATGTAGCCATCGACACCGCCACCGCCTTGCTGGCCATAGACGAGGTGCGGCGGTTGGCCGGATGGCACGAGTTCACCGTCGTCCTGCGCGCCCAAAATGACACGGTACTGCGTGAAATCCGTGACAGGACCGTTTGCCCTGCCATTGCCTTCACAGCCGCATCCGACCCGCTCGCGCCCCTTTCCCTGCGCCAATTGCTGGCACCTGCGGCTGCCCACGACATCGGCCACTCGTCGTTGCTGCTGGACGACCAAGCGGTCGCCGACTTGTCGCTCGCCCGTGCGTCCAGCCCTGCCATCCTGTTGCGCCGACCCAAGCTGTTCATCGACGCCCAGCATGGCTTGGGCAACCGTCTGCGGGCGATAGCTTCGGCAGGGGCAATTGCCGAGGCCAGCGACCGTGAACTGGTGATCATCTGGCAGCCCGATGTCCATTGCGAGTGCCAGTTCGACGACCTGTTCGAGCCTGGTCTTGCGGTGATTGCCACGGGCTTTGCGCCCGAAGCTAAAGCCCTGGATATGGACTTTTTCAACTATATGGAGGTCGAGCCGGGCAGCCACAAGGATGCCCCGATACGCTTGGGAGCCTTCCGCGATGCCTATCTCCGCTCGGCCTATCCGTTGGACAGCCCACACAGCACGTGGGCCAGCGAAAACCGCTTTCTGCAATGCCTGACCCCCAACGCCGTTGTGCAGGACTTGGTTGCCTCGGTCCGCAGCCCAAATGCGGTATCGGTGCATATCCGCATGGAAGGCGGCAGCGCTGCCCAACATCTGCCCTACGAATCGCCCGCCAATTGGACCGAAGCCGGTCACCGAGAGATCGACCGCTGGCGCCAACGCAGCCATTACGGCTATTTTTTGCCGCGGATTGACCGGCTTGTGGCCGAAGGCTTGGCCGACACGATGTTTCTGGCTACCGACACGCTTGCGGTCTATGCCGAGTTTGCCGCCCAATACGGTGACCGCGTCACATCGCTTGGCCGCAAGGTCACCGATCGCTCCCGTCAGGCGATTGTCTATGCACTTGCCGACGCCATCTTGCTCAGCCGTGCGCCGCTGTTATTGGGCAGCACATGGAGTTCGTTTACCGAATTGGCCGCGCGGCTGGCGCCCCATTCCATTGCGGTCGAGTTGAGCGGTTGCGAGTTTTAAGAGCGCCGTTTCAGATTACAATCAGCCGAAAATCTCTCAGCACGATTTCCGCAGGCTCGCGCTGAAAGAAGATCACCAGTTCTCGCCAAGGGGCTTCCGCCGGAATGTGGGCGTGCTGCTCCAGCTCGATCACGTCCAGATGCAGCGAGGTCTTGGGAAAGGCCACGACCGTCTTTGGGAAATAGACATCGCTGTGCCCGGTTTGGGTGCCTGACCTTATGCAAACCTGAAATGTCGTCGTTTGCGGCGCATCCAGCTTGCAGGCAAAACCGACGATCTTGCAGCCAGAAAAGTCCGCATTCCCGATCCCCATGTTGAGGGTAAGCCAGCGGCCGGGCCGCTCGACCTCCATCGTGATGGCCATCATTTCGCCGAGGCGACTGTCGATGTGGACTGCGTTTTCGGCTTCGGGGTCCAATGAAAAGAAGATGCCCGGAACAATGTGTTGTCCGTTCAAGGCCCGGCAAGACAGTTCCAATCCCCGCAAGGTCGCCAAGGCAAAGGCCAGTTGGCTGTCGGGCGAAAGGGCAAGGTTGTTCATCTGGGGCTGTGCTCCGGAACGGGGTCTGCC
>JANXPK010000073.1 GCA_025357355.1 Rhodobacterales bacterium | reverse complement strand
AGGATGCCGATGCGCACCTGCACCGGTTCGGACAGGGTGGGCCAGATGCCAAAGCCCGCGGCCCGGCAGGTCTGCACCAGTTCCCTCTCGCGGCCCGCCAGCGCGTGTGGCAGGTTCAGCACCAGAAGGCTGGTCATGTTCGAGGTGACCTTGCAGCCCATCGCCGTCACCGCGTAGCGCAAGGCGGCCGCGTGGAAGGCATAATCGGCGGCCTTCTGAGCCCGGCCGTGCTGCAGAGTGATGCGCAGCGCTTCGTGAAAGGCGGCGACGGCATAGCCGGAATGGGTGCGGTGATAGGACCCCGCCGCCACGTCGCGGTCGTCCAGAATGCCCCAGTGCCGTGCCTCAAGGATCGGATGGTGGACATAGGTGGGACAGCCGTTGGCCCTGACCTCGTCAATGTAGCGGGGCGCAAAGCTGACGGGCGCATAGGTCATCGGCAGGCACAGCACCCCCTTTTGCGGACAGGACGCCCAGCCGACGACGCCGGGATAATCGTCGATGGTGAAATCGGCGATGCCGAGCGAGGAAACCGCATCAACCAGCCCCAGAACGCTGTGCCTGAGACAGGCGTCAGAGAAGCCGCGCAGATCGTTGATCCGCCCCGATCCGGTTTCCCAATGCGCCATGAAGGCCCATTTTGGCTTGGCCGCCAAGGCCGTGTCGATCACGGCAGCGGTGACCGACTGGCCATGCGGCACGGTGATCACGGTGACGCTGGCGGGCTTGGGGTCCATCGGGTCGGCGCGCAATTCTTGCCGCGTTGCGGCCTTCATGCGGATGGTCAGCCCGTCAAGCCCGCTGAAGGTGCCGTTGACAAAGGCCACCACCGGGTCGCCGGGCGAGATGGCGCTGAAGAGGCAGTCGAGGCCCGAAAAGCCGGAGCCGCCGACGCCGAAGGTGTAGGCGTTCGACGTGCCCCACAGGGCGCGCAGCATGTGCTTGCATTCGACCATGCCGCGCAAGACATCCGGGTGCATGTGATCGGCCAGCCCGGCACCGGCAAAGGCCGCAAGAACCCGCGGGTCGGTGTTGCCCGGCCCCGGCCCTGCGGCCAGCGTTTCGGGGATGATCAGGGCAGCGTAGGGGGTCATGGCGTTGGTCCATCCTGCGGTCGGATGCGGAGTTTCGCCCAGCAAATCGGTTCTGGACCCATGGCGCAACCTGCGATACTCCTGCTTTCTGGGTGCTAATAGGGCGGGAGTATTTCCACCCAATGGGGCGGGATTTGTCGGTGAACTGGCGGCATTCCCTATACTGACAGGTAGGTTATTCGGGAAATCTGAACAAATGCAAGGACCTGAGCCGACCAAACCCGTTACCGTGGCGCTGGCCAACGGCAACCCGCTGGTCCTGTCTGCGATGGCCGAGGTTTTCGAGCGTGACCCGCGATTCTCGTTGGTGACCACGACTGCCACGGCAGAGGGCTTTCTGGGGGCGGTCAGGCGGGTCGGGGTTGCGGTCGGCGTGATCGACTGGAATTTGCCTGCCCTTGGTGGCCAGCGGCTGATCGAGGTGTTGCGCGACCAGCCCAACGCGCCCCGACTGGTGGTTTATGGCGACGACAGCCAGCGCGATCTGCCGCGACTGGCGATGGCGGCGGGGGCTGCGGGCTTTGTCGGGCAAAGCGCCGCGATCGACACGCTGCTGCAGACCTGTCTGGCGGTCGCGGCGGGCCGGATGGTGTTCCCGTTTCTGGACATCCGCAGGTTGCAAAGCGATCCGCTGTTGCTGCTGACCAAACGCGAGCGCGCCTTGTTGGAAGCGCTGGCCACCGGCCTGACCAACCGTGAGTTGGCGCGCGATTTCGCCATCTCTGACAACACGGTGAAATTCCATCTCAGCAACCTTTTCGAAAAGCTGGGCGTCAGCAACCGGACCCGCGCCATCGCGTTTTTCTACGCGGCCCGCAGCGCAGGCGGCGTCTAGCCGGGTGGTGGCACCTGCGGCCTGAACCCCGTGGAAATAGCGCTTGACAGCGATTTTCCTTTGGCCGCACTTCTGCCGGTCATCGCCCACAAGTTTTGAAAGGATGCGCGCCATGAGCTTTCACGTCATCGAACAAGCCCCCGCCCGACTGAACCGCAGCGAGCTTGCCGTGCCGGGTAGCGCGCCGCAAATGTTTGAAAAAGCGGCAAAATCTGATGCGGATGTGATCTTCCTTGATCTGGAGGA
>JANXPK010000059.1 GCA_025357355.1 Rhodobacterales bacterium | reverse complement strand
GTCGCGCCAAAGTTGGTGCTGGCCGGATAAGGCCCGCCATGAACCTGGGCATCGACCACCTCGACGCCGGTCGGAAAACCATTGGCCAGCACCCGCCCCGCCTTGCGCTCCAAGACCGGCATCAGGCTCAGCGCCACATCGGTGTCTGCGTCATCCAGATGCAGCGTGCAGGTCAACTGCCCCTCCAGACTGTGCGCAACGTCCAGCATCTGGGCGTCATCCCTGACCCGGACGATCAGGCCAAGGGGGCCGAACACCTCTTCGGCCAGCGCGTGGTTGCCCAGAAAGGCGTCGCCCGAAACCTCGTAAAGATAGGGCGTGGCGTGACGGTCGTGACTGTCCGTGGTCAGCACTTGGTTCACACCCGCCTGTGCCGCGATACGGTCGCGGCCATGGCGGTAAGCGGCGGCGATGCCGTCGGTCAGCATGGTTTGCGCGCCAACCGCACCGACGGCGTCGCGGGCGGCGGCGACGAAGGCCTGCGCCGGACCCCCGTCGACCACAACGGCGATGCCGGGATTGGTGCAAAACTGCCCCGCCCCCATAGTCAGCGACGCGGCCCAGCCCTTGGCGATCGCCTCGCCCCGTGCCGCAACGGCGGCCGGCAGCAAGAACATCGGGTTGACCGAGCCCAGTTCGCCGAAAAACGGGATCGGTTCGGGACGGCGCGCGCACAGATCAAACAGCGCCCGACCGCCACCGAGCGAGCCGGTAAACCCCACCGCCTTGATCAACGGATGCTGCACCAGCGCCTCGCCGACATCGCGCCTGCCGCCCTGCACCAGCGAGAACACCCCCGGATGCAGGCCGCAGGCGAGGATCGCCGTCTCGATGGCCTGTGCTACGATCTCGGCGGTGCCGGGATGGGCCGAATGGCCCTTGACCACGACGGGACACCCCGCTGCCAGGGCCGACGCTGTGTCGCCACCTGCCGTTGAAAAGGCCAGCGGAAAGTTCGACGCGCCGAACACCGCGACCGGGCCGATCGGCCGCTGGATCGTCTTGAGGTTGGGCCGTGGCGCCGGTTTGCGGTCGGGCTGGGCGGGCGAATGGCGGCGGTCAAGATAGCCGCCCTCACGGATGTGGGCCGCAAACAGCCGCAACTGCCCGGTGGTGCGCCCCCGCTCACCCTCCAGCCGCGCGACGGGCAGTCCGGTTTCAGACGTGCCGATGGCCGTAATCTCCGCCCCCCGCGCCTCGATCTCGTCGGCGATGCGGTCCAGAAAGGCGGCACGGTCGGACCGGGGCAGCGCCGAGTAGCCGGGAAACGCCGCCTCGGCCGCCTTTACGGCGGCATCGACATGCGCCGGGGTGCCGACCGAGAACGTCAGCGCCTCGCCGGTGGCCGGGGCGGAGTTGAACGTCGTCCCGCCCGCCACCCAAAGGCCCGCGATAAGGTGTTTTCCGGTGAGCATCTTGGTCTCCTTTACGGGCGGTAGACGGGGGTTCATGACGGGTTTCAAAAGGTCTGACAGTGGCCGAAAATAAACGCAAGCGAAATCAATGGTTTGCGGCGGACCATTATCATTGAGTTTGACAGTAAACATGCCGAAAAGGGCCGCCCTGGCTGTATGCAGGTTTTGTTGTCACAAAATTATGTAATGAAATCAATGGGCCGGGATGTGCAGATTACAAAAGTCGTGCGCGGTTTTGCGCACGACGCACGGCTTTCGGGAACGTTTTTGTTCCCGTTTCCCATCGGGAGCGCCAGCAATTCGCCCTGCGCGCATCAGTCGAAGTTGAACAGGTTCGGATTGTCCCGAAGATCCTCGGCGAGCTGGGCGGCAACCCGATTGGCTGTCGCCAAAGGGTCTCTCAGGTCGTCTTGCATAACCAGTGCTTGAGCTGTCTGCACCTCAGCGCCCAAAGCCACCATCTTGGTCCTTATATCGTGAACGGCGCGATACATCACCAGCCAAAAAGGACGCAGAGACTTGAAGACCTGCATGGCTTGGTCAACTTTGCCGCTCAGCGCCAGTTCCTGCCGCAAGAGGGTGAACCTTACCAACGCCACCCGGTGACCGGCGCTATGGAGGGACGGCCATACTTCGATTTCTTGAAGCGGCTTGCCACTTTTGACCTGGTCAAGAAACCGCTGATAGCGATCCGGGACACGACCGCGAGAGCGCCACGCAGTCAGCGCGCTCTTGTCCAGTTCCAATCTACGCGCCAACTCGGCGTCTGATTGTGCGCCGACGAACGCCCGAAGCTCAGTAATTGCCGTGTCTACTGATCCTTGCATGACGCCTCTTGAAACTTCTGTATGACGGAATTAGAGTTGACACATCAACGATAACGTCTCGGAAACCATGTATTCAGACAACATATCAGACACGGCATTCATGTGCCATAGGCGCATTTTGGCTGGATACATCGCGAGGGGCACGTCCCTCTCGGCTTGGTGTCGCGAAAATGGTGTCAAGGCGCAGAATGCACACAAGGCATTGCGAGGGCAGTGGACTGGCCCGAAGGCTCAAGCCTTAGTTTCAGAGATATTGAAGTTTGCCGGGGTGGACGAATGATGCTGACCGGCCCGAGTTCAAGGGCGCACATGCCGGGCACTAGTCCGGTGCGGCTCCCAATTCCAGCGTTGTGCCGGTGCCGTTCGACACTGCTTTGGCGGTCTGCACAAGGGAAGTGGCGCGGCACAATGCCGAATCTGGACGACGCGGCCAAGGAATGAAGGGGCGGTCTTATCAGGCGGCTTTTGAAACCGGTCTGGCCAAGCGGGTAAAGCGGACGCCAACGGCGCGGCAACTCTACCTCTCGGGGCTGATCTGCACGCCCGTCAAAGTGAACCGCTGGGGCCAAGTCGAGATTGATACCCGGACAAATGGTGCACCCGACACCCAAAGCCTGCTTTTGCCCTATCACAAACAAGGCGAGGCAATCCTGCTCGGGCGCGACCCTGACGACTTTGCCGCTCCCGCTCTGGCGTGGAATGCCAAGAACGAGTTGATTTGTGAAGGTATTCAGCCGGTTGCGCGCGGGGCTTATGGGAGCGTGGACAGCATTCGCCAAGCCGCGACCAACCGGAAAACGGCGCGGGAGGCCGTCAGCGCTGCCGCTGCGGCAAACAATTATCTGAACGATGCGGACATGAAGGCCGCACTTGCCGCAATCCCAACACCGGGCGCACCGACTCCCGCCCCCGCCGGGGTTGTCGCAGGGCAGGTCTCTGGCAAGCTCAAAACCCAAAAGCGGGGCAGTGCAGCCCTCGAAGTGGACGACGACGAAGTGAATTTGGTCGCCCAGTTCGCACGAGGCCGCCGGTTCCTGACCGAAGAACACTTGCAGTATTTGGACAAGGCCACCGCGCAAAAGCTGGGCCGTGTCTGATGTGACCGGGCGGCGCTGGAACGCCGTCCCGGTCTTCTACCACGGGCGAAAGCCCACCAGCCAAGGTGACTAGAATGGCAGATATTGTGAAGCTTAGCAGTCTGGAACGAACAAAACCAATGCTTGGCGGCTTTGTCAAAACCGAAGTGGCGGTTGAAATCCTCCGCACCTTGAACAAGCTTGAGGCATCGGGCGGCGGGCAAATGGCGCTGATTGCTGGCCAGCCTGGCTGTGGCAAGACGAAAGCCATGTGGGAGTTCAAGTGCGAGAATCCCCAAGCGATCATCTATTCCGTCACGGCTGGCGAAGGTGGCGCGTTTTGTGCGGCGCAAGAGCTGATGCGGACCCTGGACATGGGCGAACCGAACGCCCGCAGACTTGCGGCGGAGCGGCGCAGGATCGGGGACCGGATCGGAGCTGGGAACATGCTGATGCTTGATGAAGCTCAGTACATTGTGCAGCACAACACGCGCGGCGCGGACAGTTGGCTTGCACTGGAATGGTTCCGCTCCATGGCCGACGAATGCGGAATCAACGTCGCCTTGATCGGAGATTTGTTCCTGTTGGGGATGGAAACGGCGCTTCCTCAGCTATGGGGGCGAGTGTCCACCAATCGGCCCGTGATCATCCGGGAAACCGTCAAATCCGATGCGGAGGCCATAGCCCACTCTTTCCGAATTGAGCATTTACCATCGCTTCAGATGTTGCGCAGCGTGTCGAAGCGGGGCGGCCTTCGGCAAGTTTCCAATGTCAGCCGACATAGCTGGGTCGTCAGTGGCGGCAAGCCGCCCCAACCGGAAGACGTTGCAGCGGCAATCGAAGACCTGAAGATTTTCGATATGAGGGGCAAGTGATGACCAAATCTCTGATCACAATTCAGCTTGAAGTGAACGAAGAAGAGGCGGCGCTTTGGCGGGGTCGCTTTGCCTGCATCGGCCCAATGACGGGGCAGGAGTGGACGGACCTCTGGGCTTTTTTCGCGTCGATCGACGGCTTCGTGGAACAAGTTTCCCTTCCCCTTGTCGCGCTGCACAAAGCAGTTGCGGCTAATCCGAACGCTCCCAAGGTGCCTGACGGGACATTCCGCAAGCTCGTGGAATGGGCCCAAGATGCTGAGGGTGTCGCAACCCTCATGCCTGCCATTCAACAACTCATGGGGCGCTTCGCAATGGTTACAAGTCCCAAAACCAAAAAGGGGCGCGTCCAATGACCTTGACCAATGCCACGCCAGACGAATTGCAGATGCCGCCGAAAACATGTCTGTGGCACTTTCCTTTGCAGAAACCGCATTTGCGTTTCTGGCGAGGGTTCATGGTGATCACGACTATGATGGCCACCACGGGCTTGAAGCGATCTGCCATCTTTGCGGGCAAGGTCTGGCCTATGTCCAGCTGAAGGAAGACAATAAGGTGGAAGACCTCGTCTCGAACCTTCGCAAATCGGCCAAAGAAGCGAAGCATGCAAACGAGGTTGCGCGCTCCGAT
>JANXPK010000046.1 GCA_025357355.1 Rhodobacterales bacterium | reverse complement strand
GACCTGGGCCAGCGGCAAGACGCCAGCGACGGGCGCGGTGATCGATGCGGCGGGGTTCACCTATCGCTATATCGGCTCGGGCACGGCGATCAGCGATCTGGCGGGCTGGGTGCCGCTGGGCTTTGCCTTCCCCGACCACTGGGCGCAGAATGTGACGCCCGGCACCACCAACATGGCGGCGGCGATCACTTCGGCGCTGGGCTATTCGTCGACCATCTACCTGTCGGGCAGTACCTATGCCGTAGGTTCTACCCTGTCATGGGACAACGGCAGCCTGATCGGCAGCAACGACCAGGGCACGGCGCAGACCAAGATCCTGGGGCTGTCGGCCAGCATCCCGGTCGGGCAGGCCATCGTGGCACCGGGCCGGTCCTCGACCCTGCGGGGGTTGCAGATCGGCTATGACACGCTGACGGGCAGCGAAACCACGGATCAGCGCGTGGGTCTGGACACCCGCGGGCTGACCCAGAATCTGCAGCGCGGCAGCGAGATCGACGAGGTGACGTTCGACAACGTCGGCACTGCGATCAGCGATTTTGGCGTCGGCGAGTTTTCGGTGACATTCGGCACCATCGAGATTGTCAAGCACAGCTACCGCGCCGTCGATATCCGCGGCACCTCGCGCACCGGGTCGGTGTGGCTGGACGTCTACATCAACGGCGGGGCAACCTATGCGCCGGAAGGCGGGTTCTGTCACACCGGGCAGGGCACGGGCGGCTTTGTCGGGCAACTGAATGTCGAGCACGGCGCCTATTCCGGCTATCCGGTGCGGATCGAGGGCGAGCAGGGGCTGGTCATCAACTCGTTGCATATCGAGGGCGTGGACTGCACCACCACCAACTCCGGCTATGTCGGGCTGGATAGCGCCAGTGTCACCGTGCATTCGCTGAACGTGCTGAACACGCGGATGTCGACCGACAACACGGCGGTCGTGCGGCTGGCGCGGGCGGGGTATCAATCGACTGTGGTGTCGCCTTTGCTGACCACGGTCAGCGCCGCGTCGAACCTGAAGATCGGCAAGCTGCATGTCAAAGGGCTGGCCACACCCAGCACCACGCTCTACCCCGCCTATCCGACCGGTCGTACCAGTGTGCGCAACTGCCCGGGCTTCAACGTGTTCAAGCGGGCGGCTTCGTTCACCGACAACAACTGGCAGGTCGAGGTGCATGATTACCTGTGGGCGGCCTATACGGCGCAGTCAGCCGACCAGCCCTATCTGGAATTTCCCGATATCAGTTATACCGGGCAGGTTCAGGTCAAGCGGATGGGCGAGCGTGGCCGCGATGTGGTGCCGTTCGAGACCTATGTGCTGAACGGCGCTTACGACAAATGGCTGGCAACAACGGCCACCGTGACGTCGGGTGCGACAGAAGTCGCCAACAAGTGGACCCTGCGCGGCACCACCGGGTCGCTGACCGCTGACCGGGTGCAGGACGGCTATGGCGCGGTCGGGCAATACGACGCCCGCATCACCGTGGGCACGGCGGGCACGTCGCAAAGCTGGGATCAGGACGTGGCCTTTCCGGTCGAATGGCTGGGCCAGAACATTCGTCTGACCTTTGACATGAAGGCGACGACGGCGGGCCGGGTGCTGGAGCAGATCACGGCGACCTTGCAGAACAACGGCGGCGGCTCGCCCGCCTCGGTGTTCAAGCAGGTGATCAGTGGCACCAACACCAAGATCGACGCCACCACGTCGTTTGCGACCTATCTGGTGGATTTCACCGCCGTTGATCCTGCCACCATCACCACGCTCGGCACGGCGGCGGTCATGCGGCTGTCGTTCCAGTTCAACGACACCACGGCCACCCGCGCCCCCACCGTGACCTTCCGCAATGTCGGTCTGGCCAAGGTGGCGGGGACCAAGTTTGCCCGCGCCCCCTATGACCGGCTGGCGCTGTCGTCGGCCGATGTTTCGGGTCTGGGCGCGCTCGCAACGGCATCGACGGTCAATCTGTCGACGCAGGCCACCGGCACGCTGCAGGCGGCCCAGATCGGGGCGCTGACGGGGGATGTCACTTCGTCGGCGGGGTCTTATGCCACCAGCATTGCCGCTGCGGCAGTGTCGCTGGCCAAGATGGCGAACGTCAACGGCGGCACGGTGTTTTACCGCAAGACCGCAGGCTCGGGCGCACCGGAAGTGCAGACGCTGGCAACACTCAAGGCGGATCTGGCGATCAGCACGGGGGATGTCTCGGGTCTGGGGGCGCTGGCGACGGCATCAACGGCCAATTTGTCGACGCAGGCCACCGGCACCTTGCAGGCCGCCCAAGAGCCTGCCCATACCGGCGATGTCATCAACTCGGCGGGGTCGCTGGCCCTGACGCTGGCGACGGTCAACAGCAATGTGGGCTCGTTCGGCTCATCGTCGCAGGTGCCGGTGGTCACTGTCAACGGCAAGGGCCTGATCACGGCGGTTACGACGGCAACGGTGACGGCGGCGCCTGCGGGGTCGACCACGCAGGTGCAGTACAACAGTGCTGGCACGGCGGCGGGTGCCACGGATATTCTGGTCGAAAACAACCAGTTGCGCCTGCCCTCGGCCAGCAGCTTTACCGCACCCGCCTCGGGCGGTGCCCGGCTGGTCGGGCGGGCGGATGCGGGACGGACGGTGCCCGCCTTCTTAAGCCAGGACGGCGTGATCCGCGATCTTGCGACGGCATTGACCCGGTCGTCGCCGATGATCTGGAAGGCGCAGGTCGGCGGCACCGTGATGACCGTGCTGGGGGGTGTCGCCCCCACCGCCGTCGGCACCGCCACCGCCGCCAACGCGGCTACCACCAACCTTGTCACCTATACGCCAAGGCTGGAATATCTGGTGACCACGGCAGCGACGACCGCCGTGGCAGGGTTCCGCGGCACCAGCACCATGGCCAGCGTTGGCGGGCCCAATGCCGCGCTGGGTGGTTTCCATTTCGTCGGCCGCTGGGGACCGGCGACCGGTGTTGCGACCACCACCAACCGGGCGTTCTTCGGCATGGCCGCTGTCACCTCGGCCCCGACCGATGTCGAGCCGTCGACCACGGTCAACTGCATCGCGATGGGCTGGGATGCGGCGGACACCAACATCCAGGTGATGACCAACGACGGCAGCGGCACCTGCACCAAGACCGATCTTGGCGCCTCGTTCCCGGTGCCCACAACAGACCGCAGCGCGCTTTATGAACTGTCTATGTACAGTCCCAAGGGCACGACCCAAACGGTGAACTGGCTGGTGACCGATCTGATCTCGGGCGCCACCGCCAGCGGCACAATCACGACCGACCTTCCCACCACGGCGACCCTGCTGGCCCCGCGCGGCTGGATGAGCGTGGGGGGCACGTCGAGCGTGATCGGCCTTGGCCTGAACTCGCTGATCCTTGACCCCTTGCTGTGATCACGGCAGGCAAGCGCTGATACAAAGGGCGGCCTTCGGGTCGCCCTTTGGTATTTGACAGGCTGAGGGATGGTTTCTAGACAGGGGCAGGCCGTCGAAACGGGCACGAACCCTGGCCAGTTGTCACGAGGAGCGGGCAATCACATGAAAATCGCAATGATCGGGACGGGCTATGTCGGTCTGGTCTCTGGCGTCTGTTTTTCGGACTTCGGTCATGATGTGATCTGCGTCGACAAGAACCCCGACAAGATCGCCCGGCTGAAAGCGGGCGAAGTGCCGATCTTCGAGCCGGGGCTGAAGGAACTGATGGCCAAGAACGCAGGCGCCGGGCGGTTGACCTTCACGCTGGACTTGGCAGCGGCGGTGGCGGGGGCGGATGCGGTGTTCATCGCCGTCGGCACACCGACGCGGCGCGGCGATGGCCATGCCGACATGAGCTATGTGATGGCGGCTGCCAGCGAGATCGGCGCGGCCTTGACCGGCTATGCGGTGATCGTCACCAAATCCACCGTGCCCGTCGGCGCCAATCGCAAGGTCGCCGAGATGGTCCGTGCCGCGACCTCTCGCGATTTCGACGTCGCCTCAAACCCCGAATTCCTGCGCGAGGGCGCCGCCATCGACGATTTCATGCGGCCTGACCGCGTGGTGGTGGGTCTGGAATCCAAGCGCGCCCGCAAGGTGATGTCCGACATCTACCGCCCCCTTTTCCTGCGCGAGTTTCCGGTGGTGTTCACCGGGCTTGAAAGCGCCGAGATGATCAAATATGCGGCCAATGCCTTTCTCGCCACCAAGATCACCTTCATCAACGAGATTGCCTCGTTGTGCGAACGGGTGGGCGCCGACATCAAGGATGTGGCCCGCGGCATGGGGCTGGACGGGCGGATCGGCAACAAGTTCCTGCATGCGGGGCCGGGCTATGGCGGTTCGTGTTTTCCAAAGGATACCAAGGCTTTGGCCCGCATCGGCCAAGAGCACGCCGTGCCGATGCAGATCACCGAGACGGTGATCAAGGTCAATGAAGAGGTCAAGCGCCGGATGATCGACAAGATCACCGACCTTCTGGACGGGGTGGTCAACGGCAAGACCGTGGCTGTTCTGGGCGTCACCTTCAAGCCCAACACCGA
>JANXPK010000766.1 GCA_025357355.1 Rhodobacterales bacterium | reverse complement strand
ACCCTCTTTCCCAGAATTTCGGCAGATGCAAAATCGGTTCCCATCTTGCCATCGGGAAAAATGCGGGTGATGCGCGGCCCCTTGCGGTGAAGCTTGACCAGCCTTGCCAGCCGCATCGCGACGGTTTCGGGTTCAAGGGTCGAAATGTGATAGTCGCCGGGATGAACCACCTCGCGCAATACATTGCCGATCAGACTGAGCGGCAAGCCAAGGCCATAAAGCACTTTGCTGGTGATACCGCGAAACATGATGTGGGTCTGCAGGACAACCGCGCCTCGTTCGGCCGCATCCTTGCCAATGGCGGTGACGTCAGAGGACTTGAGACAATGGTCAAAGATCTCCGCCACCGGGTTGGATGCGGGCACGGTCGGGGACGGCCCGCCCGCAACGCGAAAAGCGTCCACCTCGCGAAAGTAGGCTTCGAACAACTGGGCGGCATAGGTGCTCCAATTCAAGTCCCGCGCGATGTCTGCGGCGGTTCGCGTCCCGCCGTGCAATTCGACCAGAAATTTCAGCAGCGGGCCCTTGCTGTTGGAAACGACATCGTCCGCCACATGGCGGCGGAGGTGATCGCGTACCGAAGGGCCGACAATATCGGTCAACAGGCGCTTGACGAACTGCAGGTTCTGCATTTCCTCGGTCAGAACCCCCATCTTCACGGCGAACAGCACCACCATGCGCCTGATATCCTGACCAAGCCCCGGTACCGCCAGAAGTCGTTCGGCCAGATGTTTGTGGGTCAGCGGGGTGCCGTCAGATGTCTGGGTGGCCAGGACCTGTTGCAGAACGGCCTTGCTTGTCAGAACCTCCAGACTGGAGCAGGCCAGAAAGATCGCCCCGAGGATACGGCCCTGCTTCACCCTGGCCAGACGGCGGGCGGTGCCAACCACGATGCGGCGGGCTGGAACCCTGCTGCGCCCGGCTGTCTTGGATTGGAATTCGATCGTTGCGTTGAGGTGTTCGGAAATCTGCGCGATCTGTTTCGGTTTTACCCATGACGGTGGCGAAAACAACGCGTCGTCGCGCGGATGCAACGACGATTGTGCCATGTCTCCGCCTCCGGTAGTCTGTTGTCGCTTAGGAAGCTTTAGCAGCGCGCAGTTGCGAAGGGAAGTGTTGTGGACTGGTCAATGTTCAGCCAATTGTTGGCGAGATTCGCCAAGCAACCATCTGTTGAACCCGGATCCGTCCTGTTCCGATCGGGCCTCGACATGGGTTCCCTTGCCTTTCTGGAATTCATCATGACGCTGGAAGAGGAAACCGGGCTGGACATTGACGTCGATGTTCTTGACGTCAGCATCGAAACCGCAGGCCATTTGTTTGACCGGATTGCCGCCGGGGCTAAGCCTGCGGCCTGACCGGTTGGGCGGGGCTTTGCGGGATATGTGGTTTGCGAAACCAGCCGAAGCGCGGCACCCACCACGGCGTGCCGATGCTTTCCCATACCCCGTCGCGCCGCACCAGCCTATGCCACAAAGCCGCAGCGATATGCGCGCCGATCAGAAACAGGGTCGCTGAGGTCACGAATTCGTGCAGGTTCGTCGCCGCATCGAGCAGGACGCTGCCGCCCCAGCTTTGTGTTGCGGGAATCAGCAGGCCGGTAGCCACGATGGCCAAGACCGCCAGATACAAGGCATAATGCGCGAGTCGGGACAGAACATGCTCCCATTTCGGCGCGGTTTCGGGCAGGCGCGAGGCGCCGTTGTTGCAGCGGGCCATCCACAGGAACCGCAGCACAAAAGCCGCCGCGACACCAAGCCCCAGATAAGCCTCCATCCGCATTGCGGCGGGGTTGGTCAGCGCGTCGGTCACATCGCCATTGTCCAGATAGGCGAACAACAGCAGGGCGGCGGTGCCCCAGTGCAGGATTTTGGCGACAACGCCGTGCGGTTTGGCGGCAAGTTCAGGTTGGCCCATGCGGTCGCTCCATGCGGTGGATGCCCCGTTCAGGCGGGGTCAGAGGCAATACGGCGGGCGGCCCGGTTTCCGTCAGCGACGATTAACGCCGCCGCCAAGGATTGCTGACCCTGCCCGGCCATGCCAGCGGGACGCGGGCGCAATCCGGCCTTACCCCTGTGCCGTCAGCCGCGCCACGATGCGGCGGGTGATCGGGGCTATCACCAGCACGATGGGGAAGGCGGTGGCCCAGGACACCGCCCAGTTGCCGAGCCAGATCAGCACGAAGCCATCGACCAGCCCGAGGGCGCGCAAGGTCGACAGGCCCGACACCAAGAGCGACATCATGCCCGACAACAGAAGTCCGAACAGGATCGGGGCGTAGCGGGCGGGGATCATCGGCGTCTCCTTGCTGCGGCTACAGGTGTCGCGCGGGCGACGATCCAAGGCAAGACGACATTTCGCGCGGGACCCCTTGATTTCCCGTCACCCCTGCCGTAACTCCACCGCAGGCCTAGGAGTTTAGCTCAGTTGGTAGAGCATCGGTCTCCAAAACCGAGGGTCGTGGGTTCGAGTCCCCCAACTCCTGCCAGTTTTCCAAAGATCGTGTGCGATTGGGGCTTTCGGAAGAGGGTCCTTTTTGCTTAGCATTTGTGCTAAGTAACGGTGGCCATCCGGGGAGAATCGCCATGGGCAAGCTACGGGTCGAAAGTTTCACCATATCGGCGGACGGCTTTGCTGCTGGGCCGGATCAGGATCTGGCCAACCCGATGGGCGTGGGCGCGGGGCAGTTGCACGGCTGGTTCCGCAACACGCCGACATTCAGGAAGATGGTGTTCAAGCAGGACGGCGGCGTCGAAGGGCTGGACGAGGATTTCGCCCAGCGCGGCTTTCGCAATATCGGGGCCGAGATCATGGGGCGCAACATGTTCGGGCCGGTGCGCGGGCCGTGGCCGGACGAGAGCTGGCGTGGCTGGTGGGGCGAGGAGCCGCCGTTTCACGCCCCGGTCTTTGTTCTGACCCACCACGCCCGCGCGCCGTTGGAAATGCAGGGCGGCACCACGTTTCACTTCATCACCGGTGGCATTCATGAGGCGCTGCGGCTGGCCAAGGCGGCGGCGGGCGACAAGGACATCCGGTTGGGAGGCGGGGTGCAGACGGTCCGCGAATACCTGACAGCCGGACTGATTGACGAGATGCATCTGGCGATTTCGCCGGTCATTCTGGGGCGGGGCGAGAACCTGCTCGCGGGGATCAATCTGGTCAAGCTGGGCTACAGCGTCGCCTCGCATGCCAATTCGGAGGCGGCGAGCCATGTGGTGTTGACGAAGGGTTGAACGGCGCGGCTGTTCAGTGCAGCAGGGTTTACCCTATATTGGGCCCCGAACCATGGGAGGGTCCGCGATGGCCGTGTATCAGAAATCCGCCGAACGCATCGCCGCACTGACGCCGGAACAGTTTCGGGTCACGCAGCGTTCGGGCACCGAGCGGCCGGGCACTGGCGCGTATCTGGATAACCATGAACCGGGGATTTATGTCGACGTGGTGTCGGGTGAGCCGCTGTTCGCATCGTCGGACAAATTCGAAAGCGGCTGCGGCTGGCCCTCGTTCACCAAGCCGATCGAGCCCGCCCATGTCGCGGAATTGCGCGACGTGAGCCTTGGGATGGTCCGCATCGAGGTGCGTTCAAAACATGGCGACAGCCATCTGGGCCATGTCTTTCCCGACGGTCCGCGCGACCGGGGGGGCCGTCGCGCTTTGCTCGGCGACGACCATGATTGGCTACGGATCACTGCTGATTGCCAAAAACCAAGCACTCTACCTGTTCGGCGTTCTCGCGGTCACCGGCGAGGTGACG
>JANXPK010000745.1 GCA_025357355.1 Rhodobacterales bacterium | reverse complement strand
GCCTATCTGCGCATTCCCTCGATGATCGTGACACTTTCGGTCAATGCCGTGGCCCAGGGTCTGATGGTGGCCTATACCGGCGGCTTCTCACCGCAGGATTCGGCATCGAGCGCGATGAAATATCTGGGTGCCGAAACCACGATCCTTGGCCTGCCGAATGCCGTGCTGGTCTGGATCGTGGTTGGTGCCTTGGCGGTCACTTTGCTGAACCGCACCACCTTTGGCCGCGCCGTCTATGGCATCGGAAACCGCGAAAGTGCGGCCTACCTTTCGGGCATCTCCACTCAGCGCGTCGTGATGCTGGCCTTTGCGCTGTCCGGCGGCCTCGCTGCGTTTTCGGGCGTATTGCTGGCCGGCTATGCCGGTAAAGCCGCCCAGTCGATGGGCGATGCCTATCTGCTGCCCGCGATCGCAGCCGTCGTACTTGGCGGCACCTCCATTCTTGGCGGGCGCGGCAAATACGTCGGCACCGTGGCCGGAGTGATCCTGATCACCCTCTTGCAGTCGATCCTGTCGGTGATGCAAATGGCCGAGTTCGGGCGCCAGATCATCTACGGCGTGGTCATCATTGCCATGCTGCTGCTTTATGGTCGCGAAAAGCGGTTCAGCTGAACGCACTTGGTTCGCTTTGGCGCGCCGGTCGCCAATTGCCTTTGTCCGGCTAAAATCTCGCGCTCGACCGATTGTCGCGCAATCTGGCTGAGCTTTGTCGGGCCCCGCCTCCGATTCGCAGGATCAAGGTTAACGGAAGGGCAGGGGACGAAAACCTGCATCGGGTGTAGTGGCAATGTAGGCGCGATGTAGGTGATTTGTAGGTCGTTCATCTTTCGTTAATTGGGCCAATTAACACGGCGTTCTCAAAGGCTTGGCTTCATGCACTCGCCGAGTGTTCCCGCCGTGTCGACCCATCGCCCCATCGCCACCCCAACCCTCACCTTCCCACGCTTTTTCCAGATGCGTTCGCACATGCCCCTGTCTGGCAGCCGAGAGTGCCGAGGCAAGCCGACGGTGCGCCCTTTGGCGAGGGTCGCCGCCAGACCTGCCCGGTGCGACTTGTTTTCCCTTGGCATTGCTCGACGAACCTCGCCCTCGCTAACACCATGTATTCGCGCTACGAATCGTCCAAACGCACAGTTTCCGGGATTGCTCATCGGGCAAGGAAGGGTGGATGTCGGCCCCGCTCAACCGGGCATTGTGACAACCCTTCGATATCTCAAAGCCGTTGACGGAGTGCAGATTCGGATATTAGTAATGCTTAACGCAGCCCTGATTTTGGGCCGCAAGCGCTTCTGAAATTTGGTTACGCATTAGAACACATATTTAAGGGGGGATGACCATGGCCATCAATGGCGGCGGCGGAGACGACAACCTGATCGGCACTGTCGGAGACGACCTGATCAACGGTCTTGCTGGGAACGACACACTCGACTCGAACGGCGGTGGGATCGACACGCTCTTCGGCGGTATCGGCAACGATGTGCTTTACGCCTACAGCAGCAACGAAACTCATGGCGATACTGGTGACGACCTCATCTTGATTGTCGGCGACGTGCCTGCGATCCTTGACGGCGGCGACGGCAACGACACGTTGCAGTTTAACGGCGGTTTCGACATCAGCGGGTCCACGATCATCGGGATCGAGCAGTTGAACGCCAGCTCGAACGGCAAGCTCACCACCAGCCAACTGGCCCAGTTCACTACGGTGTCCGGCTTCAATTCCAGTTCGACAAGTGGCTCTTTGATCCTGACGGCGGGAGGCACGGCGAGTGTCTCCCTGTCAGCCACCCTGACCAGTAGTTTCCAGATCACCGGATCGAGCGAGGCCGAAAAGCTGACATTCGACCCCAGTTACACGCATGAGATCATCTTCTATGGCGGCGGCGGCAACGACAAGGTCACCTCGGCCTCGGGCGATGACAGCCTGCGCGGCGACCAGGGCGACGACACGCTGATCGGCAACGATGGCAACGACTCGCTTGACGGCGGCATCGGCTCGGATTCGCTTTCCGGAGGGACGGGCAACGATTTTCTGATCACCGGCGGCAACGACTCGGCCTTTGGCGGCTCTGGCAACGACCTGCTTTCGGTCGTCGAGAACGGCCCGGCTGTGCTTTCGGGTGGAAGCAACGTCGATGTGCTGCGGTTCGAAGGTTCCTTTGACATATCAGCCGCATCGCTTTCTGGCGACATCGAGCATCTGGACCTTTTGGGCAACGATTCGATGACTGCG
Organism: Rhodobacterales bacterium; assembly: GCA_025357355.1. Classification (GTDB taxonomy): domain Bacteria; phylum Pseudomonadota; class Alphaproteobacteria; order Rhodobacterales; family Rhodobacteraceae; genus Stagnihabitans. The sequence goes on along the minus strand of JANXPK010000745.1, from coordinate 6,353 downwards.
GCCCAACTCGCGACGTTCGCCCTGGTCGAGGGCTATAACGGAACCCAAAGCTCTGCGTCGTTGACCCTGACTGCGGGCGGCACAGCCACCGTCGCGTTGGCAGGTTCGCTTAGCAGCACTTTCAGTCTCACAGGGTCGCAAGAGGCGGACCTCATCACGTTTGTTGCGGGCCATAGTGGATCGATTCAGGTCTTTGCCGGGGCGGGTGACGACAGCATCACCGGTTCCACCGGCAACGACAGCCTGCGCGGCGATGAGGGCAACGACACCCTCAACGGCAGCGACGGCAACGACTCGCTGGACGGCAGCGCAGGCCACAACGTTCTTAACGGCGGCAACAACGACGACTTCTTGGTCATGCGCGCGCACGACGATGCCTTTGGCGGCTCTGGCAACGACCTGTTTTCGATTGTGACCAATCAGCCGAACACAATCTCTGGTGGCGTAGGGTCACTCGACCAGATCCGCTTCGAGGGCAGCTACGACATCAGCAACACCGCCATTTCCGGTGTCGAACAGCTGGACCTTTTGGGCTCGGATTCGCTGACCGCAACCCAACTTGGCATGTTCGCCGCGATCGGTGGCTACAACGACTCTGTCACCAACGCCACCGTGTCCCTGACCCAGGGCGGCACCGCAGTCGTTAACCTCAAACCCACCCTGACAACGGGCTTCACCCTTATCGGCTCCAACGAGGCCGATATCATTACCTTTGCAGCCCCCTATGACCGCATTGTGACGGTCAATGCCGGCGGCGGTGACGACAGCATCACCGGCGCACTGGGCGGCGACAGCCTGAACGGCGGCGACGGCAACGACACGCTTTTGGGGCAGGCGGGTAACGACAGCCTCGACGGTGGCGGCAATGGCGCCTTCGATCAGCTGTTCGGAGGGACCGGCAACGACGTTCTCATCGGTCATGCCGACGACATGCTTTTCGGTGGCAACAACGACGACCTTTTCAGCATCAATTCCAACGGCGTCGCGGTGTTCGACGGCGGCACCGGAAACGATACGATGCGCTTCGAAACCAGCTATGATATCTCGGGCGCGACGGTCACCGGGATCGAACAGGTCAACCTGAACGGCAATGACGAGATGACGGCGACCCAGCTGGGCAGCTTCTCGCTCGTCTCCGGCTATGGCGCAGGCAACACGACGGCCACGCTCTTTCTCAGTCAGGGCGGCACGGCCAATGTCACCTTGTCACCGACACTGACCGTGGGCTTTACCCTGTTCGGCTCGGATCAGGCCGACTTGATCACCTTTACCGCCTCCGGCACCACGCCCATCACGGTGCACGCCGGTGCGGGCGACGACAGCATCTCGGGCGCCAAAGCGAATGACACGCTGATCGGCGATGCTGGCAACGACACGCTGAACGGCAGCGACGGCAACGATTCGCTGGACGGTGGCGTCGGCGCAGACTCGTTGCTGGGCGGCAATGGCGACGACTTCATAGTTGCTGGCAGCAATGACTCGATCTTCGGCGGGTCCGGCAACGACTTCTTTTCGATTCAAGACAACGGTGTTTCCGTGCTGAACGGCGGCCTCAACACCGACACGCTGCGCACCGAAAATTCCTACGACATCAGTGGTACCAGCCTGATTTCGATCGAGAACCTGTTCATCAACGGGACGCCGACGATGACCGCAACGCAGCTCGGCAGCTTTGCGTTCGTCTCGGGGTACGGACCAGGCTTTACATCGGCTTCGGTTGCCTTGTCGGCGGGCGGCACCGCGCATGTGACGCTTGACGACGCGCTGTCGGCCAACTTCACGGTCTTCGGGTCAAGCCAGGCTGAAACGCTCAGCTTCAACGCCAGCCACGCTGGCCGGATCACGATCTATGGCGGCGATGGCAACGACAATGTCTCGGGCGCCAGTGGAAATGACTATTTCGAAGGCGGCGGCGGCAACGACTCGATTTTCGGTCTTGTCGGCAACGATACGATATTCGGCCAGGCGGGAGCCGACGTGATCGCAGGTGGCGCCGGGGCGGACACGATGTCGGGCGGCAGCGGGCAGGACATCTATTCTTATGCCTCGGTCAACGACTCCACCGCGATTGCCCGGGACGTGATCAGTGACTTCGAAGGCGCTGGCGTTGGCAAGGGCGACAAGATCGACCTCTCAGCCATTGATGCTGACGGTGGGCTCGGTACACAAGACTCGTTCATCTTCGGATCAACCGGGCTCGCCGGTGTATCGCTGGCAGAGGACGGCGCTGGCAACACGCTCGTGCAGATCAACACCAACAACAGCGCCGCGTTCGAAATGATCATCGTGATCGCCGACGGCGCAACACTCGCAACGTCGTATACAGCAAGCGATTTCATCCTGTAACGCCCTGACAGCGGCGGGGTGGAGTCACCTTGCCGCTTTCTTCATGAACAGACTGCGCGGTCCACGCCGTGCCGCAAGGCCCCTGTCATCGACGTCGATTGACCGGACATTTTCCCCTAAATCGCAACCCGTGCTGCGGCTTTCGAAAAAGCTGCAGCACGGATCGACGCCTTTGCAGACCCGCTCATTCGATTTCGACGGCCGCGACGATCTTTTTTACCGCAAGGAACGCGTCCGGCGTCACCGAGATGGAATCGATGCCCGCCTTCACCAGCAGCCTCGCGAAATCGGGGTCGTTGCTTGGGGCCTGACCGCACAGGCCGACTTTCGCCCCAGCGGCGTGCGCCCGCGCGATCACCGTTTCGATCATCCAGATCACGGCGGGATCGCGCTCCTGGAACAATCCGGCAAGCGTTCCCGAATCGCGGTCCACGCCCAATGTCAGCTGCGTGAGGTCGTTCGAGCCAATCGAGAAGCCGTCGAAACGTTCGGCAAACGCTTCCGCCAGGATCACGTTCGAAGGGATTTCGCACATGACATACACCTGCAGACCCTTGTCGCCGCGGCGCAGACCATTTTCGGCCATCACCGCCAGCACGCGGTCTGCCTCTTCAGGCGAACGGCAGAAGGGGATCATGACGATGACGTTGTCGAACCCCATCTCTTCGCGCAACCGCCGGATCGCCCGGCATTCCAGCGCAAAGCCGTCCTTGTAGCCGTCGGAATAATAGCGCGATGCGCCGCGCCAGCCGATCATCGGGTTTTCTTCCTTCGGCTCGAACTGCCTGCCGCCCAGAAGTTCGGCGTATTCGTTGGTCTTGAAGTCGCTCATCCGCACGATGACCGGTTTGGGGTACCAGGTCGCCGCAATCCGGCTCAGGCCCATCGCCAGCATCTCGATGAAATAATCCTCGCGACGGGCGTAGCCCTTGGTCCGCCGGTCAATCTCGGCCTTGACCGTATCGTCCTTCAACTCGGCATAGCGGGTCAGCGCCAGCGGATGGACCCGCACGCCGTTGTTGATGACAAATTCCATGCGGGCCAGTCCCACGCCGTCCACCGGCAGCCGCCACCAACGGGCCGCCGCAGCCGGGTTGGCCAAATTGAGCATGATCTTGGTCTTGGTCGCGGGAATGGTGTCAAAGCGCACTTCATCCACCGCGAACTTGGCAATCCCCTGATAGACGACCCCGTGGTCGCCACCGGCACAAGAGACGGTCACCTCCTGATGGTCATGCAGCACATGGGTCGCATTCCCGGTTCCCACGATCGCCGGCAACCCCAGCTCGCGGCTGACGATCGCCGCATGGCTGGTGCGCCCGCCATGGTCGGTGATGATCGCCGACGCTTTCTTCATGATCGGCACCCAGTCGGGGTCGGTGGTAGAGGTCACCAGGATCGCGCCATCGACGAACTTGTCGATGTCACGCGCGCTGTCCAACAGACAGACCTCGCCCGCCGCCACAGCTTCGCCCACCGAAAGCCCCTCGATCAGCTTCGGTCCGGCCTCGATGATCCGGTAGGACTTGAGCGCATGTACGTCGACCCGCGCCATCACCGTCTCGGGCCGGGCCTGCACGATGTAAATCGTCTTGGTGTCGCCGTCGCGCGCCCATTCCATGTCCATCGGCATGCCGTAATGATCTTCGATGGTGCGGGCATAGCGGGCAAGCTCGATGATCTCAGGATCCGAAAGCACGAACATCCCGCGCTCGGCCTTTGACGTCGGCACATTGCGCGTCGGTCCGGCAGCGCCGCTGGCATAGACCATCTTGATGTCCTTGGCACCCAGCGACTTGGCCACGATCGGCGTCACACCTGGGCGGTCAAGGAAGGGCTTGTAGACCTGAAATTCGTCCGGATCGACGGCACCTTGCACGACGTTTTCGCCAAGGCCCCAGGCTGCCGTGATCAGGACAACCTGGTCGAACCCCGATTCAGTGTCGATCGAAAACATCACTCCCGAACCGCCGGTATCGGACCTGACCATCAACTGGACGCCGATTGACAGCGCAACCTTCTCGCTGTCAAAGCCCTTGAGCGCCCGGTAGGTGATCGCACGGTCGGTGAACAGCGAGGCATAGCAGCGCCGACATGCTTCCAGCAGGGCCGCCTCACCCACGATGTTCAGATACGACTCCTGCTGACCCGCGAAACTGGCATCCGGCAGGTCTTCGGCAGTGGCGCTAGAACGCACGGCAACCGATGGCTCGGCCTTGCCGGTGCGCTTGCCAAGCTCGCGGTAAGCCGCACGGATGTCGGCCTCGATCTTTTCGGGCCATTTCCCTCCAGCCACCGCCTCGCGGATGCTGGCGCCGACCTTGTGCAGCGTCTCGCGTCCTGCCGCCAGGTTGCCCATCTTCTCGCGAATCATCCCGTTGAAACCGTTCGCCTCAAGGTATTCGCGGTAAGCTCCTGACGAGGTGGCAAAGCCCGGCGGAATGCGAATGCCTTTCGCCCCCAGCGCCTGGGTCATTTCGCCCAGCGACGAGTTCTTGCCACCGACAAGGGCCACATCGCCGCGCTTGAGGTTTTCGTACCAGATCAGGTTGGGCCCAACCACGTTGGGCCCGGTCAGGTTGGATTTGTGTTCGGTCATGGCGTTCCCTCCGGCTTGAGACACTGGCAGAGTTAAGCGGCGACCAATGGAACTGCATTGACATGAATCAACGCTCGACCGAACTTCGCCGCGCTAGACTGTGACAAGTCGCCCCCTCAGGGCCGAGCGGGATGGAGGATCAGATGCCCACGAGTTCGCACCAGTTCGAAGAGTTGGCCAAGAAGGTCGAGGCCCATGAAGCCCTTGCCGGGAAACTGGCGTCCGAAGTGGCCGATGCGATCAACTCCTTCATATCCAAGCAACCCGGCCCGCCCGTGCAGCCAGACGCCACAGGCGTTACTGCGGTGGATCTGTCCTCGACCCACCGCATCTTGCATCTGGTCGATGGCGTGATACCCGGATGGACGATCAAGCTGCGCGGCAAGGCGTTCGAGCCGGATGGCCATTGGACCTGCAGCCTGCGCCCGTCAGACTCCAGCGACGATGCCGAGATGATCGGGTATGCGCAGGGGCCCGACCTTTCGAAGACGCTGGTCGTTGCTTTGCTGCGCGTCCTGGCCTACCGGACCCGAAAAAGCCTATAGCCGCGTAGTTGCAGAAAGACTGTCACGGGGCGTAAAACCCGGGAACACGACGTCGCTTGGAGGATCATAGCCCGACCAGCGATACGTAAACTGAACGTGCATCTTCTTCCTTCCTGCTCTTCCCCGATAGGCCAAAGCCTATCGGGGACGCGCCCGACCGCCCCCCGGGCGTGCGCGTCCCGCTCCCACCCGCGGTCCGTCGCGTCCCCTTCGTCACCATGGCACCCAGCCCAATCTCCCTTGCCTTGCCGCTGGCGCGCCGCGGCAATCGGACCGATGAAGGCTCCACAGGAGCCCCCATCAGACGGTCCTCTGGCTCTGGTGGCGAAGGCGGCCTTGCAGACCAAGCGGCTATCATGATGTTTCCATCAAGATAAATCGTGCTCCCATACTCCACCTGCCTCGGACCTGTCCTGCGGCCTCTTCCCTTAGGCGTCGCCCGCGTCTTGCCCGCGGTTCTCAAAGCGTCGGCGCAGCGGAATAGCCCCTGCGACCGTGAGCAGCGCCCATCCGGCACCGGCCAAAAATGTCCATTCAGCGCCCAAGACATCCCACAAGACCCCGGCGATCACACTTGCCAAAAGCAATGCTCCGCCCGTCACCAGGTTGAACATGCCAAACGCCGTGCCGCGCAACTCCGGCGGGGCGCCGTCGGCCACCATCGTCGCCAGAATCCCTTGGGTGAAACCCAATTGCAGTCCCCAGAACACCACCCCGATGAAGACCCCCGGCAGTCCCGCCACGAAGGCCAGCGTCAGGTCCGCGACCACCAGCAGCAGCAATCCGACGATCAGGATTGTGACCCGGTTCATGCGATCTGACAGCAGGCCCACCGGATAGGCGCACAGCGTGTAGGCAAGGTT
>JANXPK010000726.1 GCA_025357355.1 Rhodobacterales bacterium | reverse complement strand
TGCCGGTGACATTCGATGCCCTGCGCCGTCAGATAGCCCTCCAGCCAGTCCACCAGGTCCAGATTCGACCGCGTCGACACCGTCGGAAAGCTGACCAGCCGCTCAAGTATCTGACGCGGCGTCAGTTCGTCCCTGCCATGGCCCATGCCGCAACCCCCATATCTTGTGGTGAATCTGACCTTGCTGCCCTGCCCTGTCAATATCTGGCATTCTTTAGCGCGGATGCGGCAATTCGCCGGAATACGAAGCTGGAATGCGTTTCAGAATCAGGATTGATAGCTGAACCAAAATCGGGAACACTTCGCGTCAAGGCAGAGGCGACGTGAACTGCCCGCATCAAGAAAAACAAGAAAAACAAAGTTCTGGGGAGTATTCCATGCCCGATGGGGGCGACGCGGTCCTCGATGTCAGGGGCCTGACAACCGTATTCCGCACCCGCGGTGGCGAGGTGCATGCGGTGAACGCGGTCAGCTTCCACCTCAAGCGCGGCGAACTCCTCGGGGTGGTGGGCGAAAGTGGTTCGGGCAAGTCGGTCACCATGATGTCGCTGGTGGGCCTTTTGCCCTCGCCGCCCGCGGATGTAAGGGCTGGCGTCGTGATGCTGGACGGGCGCGACCTTTTGAAAATCAGCGCCGACGATCTGCGCGATGTGCGTGGCGCCAAGGTGGGTTTTGTGTTTCAGGACCCGATGACCAGCCTGAACCCGGTGTTCACCGTGGGCGACCAGATCATGGAACCGCTGATCCGCCATCTGCACCTGACCAGGACGCAGGCACGGGCGCGGGCGATCGAGCTTCTGGATCTCGTGGGGATTTCGGACGCGGCGGGGCGGCTGGACAGCTATCCGCACCAGTACTCCGGCGGTATGCGTCAGCGGGTGATGATCGCCATCGCCCTGTCGTGTGACCCTGATGTGCTGGTTGCCGACGAGCCGACTACGGCGCTTGACGTGACCATTCAGGCCCAGATCCTGGAGTTGGTCAAAGATCTGCGCCAGAAGCTTGGCATGGCGATCATCTGGATCACCCATGACCTTGGCGTCATTGCGGGCATCGCCGACCGGGTGATGGTGATGTACGGCGGGCAAGTGGTCGAACAGGCCCCGGTCAAGGAGCTGTTTGCCAACCCCCGCCACCCCTATACCCGCGCCCTCCTGAAGACCATTCCATCACTGCACGGCCAGCGCGCCGCGCGTCTGCAAGTGATCGAAGGCCAACCGCCGATCATGACCGAGGCGCCCGTCGCGTGCCCGTTCCGCGACCGCTGTTCGCATGCGTTCGACCGCTGCGCCCGCGAGAACCCGCAGCGCCGCGCGCTGGATGACCGGCCCGTGGGCCTTGGCCATGACGTCGCCTGCCATTGGACCCCGGAGGTGGCGCATGCGTGATGCGGCCCGCCATTTTCTGGTCTTCCCCGATACGCCAAAGCGTAGCGGGGACGCGCCTGCCTGCCCCCGGCAGGCGCGTTTGCGCCCGCCCAGGCAGGCGCGTCCCCTTGTCACCGATTGCCCATGCCCAATCCCCCTTGCCGTCGCCTTGTGGCTCCCGGCAATCGGACCGATGCAGGCTCCACAGGAGCCTGCAACAGACGGTCCTCTCGTCAGCCCTTCGCGCGAAGGTGCCGCCCATGTTTGACGCCCCCCCCGCGCCCCTCGTCCAGGTCCGCGACCTGAAGATGTATTTCCCGATCTATTCGGGCATCCTGCGTCGTCACACCGGCGATGTGAGGGCGGTGGACGGTATCAGTTTCGACATCATGCCGGGCGAGACGCTGGGTCTGGTCGGCGAGTCCGGCTGCGGCAAATCCACGGTGGGCCGGGCGCTCCTCAGGCTTTACGAATTGACCGCTGGCTCGGTGGTGATCGAGGGCGAAGACATCGCCAGACTGGCGCCCGAGGCGCTGCGCCGCAAGCGCCCGACCATGCAGATGGTGTTTCAGGACCCGCAAGCCAGCCTCAACCCGCGCATGACACTGGCCGAAATCATCGGCGAGCCGCTTTTGGAACACAGCACTCTGTCGCCGCAGGACCGCCTTCAGCGCATCTACGAACTGATGGATCAGGTCGGGCTCAACCGCCGCTTTGCCACCCGTTTCCCGCACGAATTTTCCGGCGGCCAGCGCCAGCGCATCGGCATAGCCCGCGCCTTGGCGCTCAACCCCAAGTTCATTGTCTGCGACGAACCCATCGCGGCCCTTGATGTGTCCATTCAGGCGCAGGTGGTGAACCTGCTGGAGGACCTGCAAGACCGGCTTGGCCTGACCTATCTTTTCATTTCCCACGACCTTTCCATGGTCCGCCACATCGCCGACCGGGTCGCCGTGATGTATCTTGGCCGCATCGCCGAACTGTCGCCCCGCGACGCCCTCTACGAACGCCCTTTGCATCCCTATGCCGAGGCGCTGCTGTCGGCGGTCAACGAACCGGACCCTGCCCTGGCACGGCGCCCGCGCATCATCTTGCAGGGCGATGTCCCTTCACCGGCCCGCCCGCCCGTCGGCTGCAACTTTTCCACCCGTTGCCCGCGCGTGATGGACATCTGTCGCGCCAGCAAACCCCCACTTTCAGAGGTCGAGCCCGGACGACTGGTCGCCTGCTACCTCTATCCCCAAACCACACAAGCCGGATCAACCGGCGAGCCCGAGGCGCATAAGCAAGAAAAAGACGAGCGCAACCAACAAGGAGTGAAACTATGAAGTTCAAAACCGCCCTTCTGGGCGCTGCGGCGACGTTCGCCATGGCCCAGGTGGCCATGGCCGACCGCGGCACCGACGGTGAGTTGAAGCTCACCTTCCCGCAGGCCGTGTCGATCATGAACCCCTATCTGTCCGGTGGCACCAAGGACATCTACGCCTCGTCCATGGTTCTGGAACCGCTGGCGGGCATCGACGATCAGGGCAACCTGATCCCCAAGCTGGTGACCGAGATCCCGACCGTGGCCAATGGCGGCATTTCGGCTGACATGACCTCGATCACCTGGAAACTGCAGCCCGGCCTGAAATGGTCCGATGGCAGCGCGGTGACCGCTGACGACGCCATCTTTACTGCGGCCTATTGCATGGACCCGGCGGGCGGCTGTGCGCAGCTGTCGAAATACGATGGCGTCGCCAAGGTCGAGGCGGTGGACCCGTCCACCATCAAGATCACCTTCAAGGCACCCAAGCCCTATCCCTATACCGCCTTTGTCGGCGTCCAGTCGCCCTTGCTGCAAAAGGCCCAATTCGCCAAATGCACCGGCGCCGCCGCACCGACCTGCACCGATCAGAACAACATGCCGATCGGCACCGGCCCGTTCAAGGTTACCGGCTTTACCGTCAACGACACCGTGACCTTCGACGCCAATTCCAACTACCGCGACCCCAAGAAACCCGCCTTTGCCAAGGCGATGATCAAGGGGGGCGGCGACGCGGAAAGCTCGGCCCGTGCCGTGATGGAAACCGGCGAGTTCGACTATGGCTGGAACACCCAGATCCCACCCGACAGCCAGAAATCGATGGCCGCCGCTGGCAAAGGCGTGTTCGTCGTGGCCTTCGGCACGCTGACCGAACGCATCGAGATGAACACGACCGACCCCTCGGCCGATCTCAAGGAAGGCGAGCGGTCCACCGCCGCCCATCCCCACCCGATCCTGTCGGACATCAAGGTCCGTCAGGCCCTGTCGATGGCGATTGACCGGCAAGCGCTCGTCGATGTCGGCTACGGTGCTGCGGGCGAACCTGCCTGCAACATCCTTCCCGCCCCCGCCGCGTGGAGCTCGGGTGACACCACCTGCGTCAAGCAGGATCTGGAAGGCGCCAAGAAGCTGCTGGATGACGCCGGCTGGAAAGCGGGCGCTGACGGCATCCGCATGAAGGACGGCAAAAAGCTGCACATCCTTTATCAGACCACCGTCAACCCGGTCCGTCAGGACTTCCAGGCCCTGATCAAGGATTGGTGGACCTCGATCGGCGTCGATGTCGAACTGAAGGCGATCGACCCCGGCGTGTTCTTCGGCGGTGATGCGGGTTCGCCCGACACCTTCCAGAAGTTCTACGCCGACGTCGAAATGTATGCCAACAACTCCGACGCGCCCGACCCCGAAGGCTATCTGGCCCAGTATCAGTGCAGCCACGCGCCAAGCCCGGCCAACCAGTGGCAGGGTGACAACATCAACCGCTTCTGCAACCCGGACTACGACAAGATGTTCACCGAACTGCAGAAGACCACCGATGTCGCCAAGCGTCAGGAAATCGCCAAGAAGCTGGACAGCATGGTAACGCATGACTCGATGATCGTGGTCCCGCTGGTCCATCGCGGCACTCTGTCGGCCCATTCCAACGCCCTGGGCGGCGTCAAGATCAACGCCTGGGATTCGGAAATGTGGAACGTCGCAGATTGGTTCCGCGTGAAGTGACATGACCCGGGCGGGGCCGCGCAGGCCCC
>JANXPK010000688.1 GCA_025357355.1 Rhodobacterales bacterium | reverse complement strand
CGAAATGCCCGGCCCCGCCCGGCCCCATCCAGGTCGCACAGGGCGTGCCGTCGTGCTTTGCCGAAATCGCCTCCAGGATCGGGGAAACCCGGTCCCAGTCCGCCTTGTCGCCGCCGCCCATGATCGACGGGCCGTGCCGCGCCCCTTCTTCGCCGCCCGACACACCCATCCCCAGAAAATGCGGGCCTTTTTCCGCAGCCTCTGCCGCGCGCCGGTCGGTATCGTGGAAATTTGCATTGCCCGCGTCGATGATCAGATCATCCTTGGCCAGCAACGGCCGCAGCTTTTCAATTTCCTCATCCACCGGCGCCCCTGCCGTCACCATCAAGATGATGGCCCGGGGCGGCTTGATCGCCGCCACCAGATCCGCCAACGTGTCCGTCGGCACGATCATCGGCGCCAGATCCCCGGCATTCGCCTTGAAGTCATGGGTTTTCGCGGTCGTCCGGTTGAACACCGCAATTTTGAAGCCCTTTTCCGCGATGTTGAGCGCCAGCATCGCCCCCATTGTCCCCAGTCCGATCAGACCGATATTTGCGTCGTTCATGGCAGCTGCACTCCCCTCCGGTTTAGCGCTATCATATAGAGGCCGGTCGTCGCCGTGATGTAAAGCTGATGCTTGGCCCGCCCGCCGAAACAGATGTTGGAAACGATCTCGGGCACCAGAATCTTGCCCAGCAGCGTGCCATCTGGCGCGATGCAATGCACCCCGTCCCCGGCCGATGACCACAAGTTGCCTTCGCTATCCATCCGCATGCCATCGGCGGCCCCCGGTGTGATCACATGGAACACAGCACCGCCCTTGGGTCGGCCAGAGGCCATGTCGAAAACCCGGATATGTGTGGGGTCCTTGTGAAACATCCGCCCGGTATCGGCGACGTAAAGCTTGCTTTCGTCCGGACTGAAACACAGCCCATTGGGGCAGTTGAAATCGGTCAGCACGGCCTCCAGCGTGCCATCCGGGTCGATGCGGTAGACGTTGCAGGGCAACTCCTGCTCGGCCTTATGGCCCTCGTAATTGGTGCCGATGCCGTAGTGCGGGTCAGAAAACCAGATCGAGCCATCGGAATGAACCACAACATCATTGGGCGAATTCAATGGCTTGCCCGAATAGCAGTGGGCCAGCACGCTGATGGTGCCGTCCCATTCGGTCCGCGTCACCTGTCGCCCACCATGTTCGCACGACACCAGCCGCCCCTGCCTGTCGCGGGTATGGCCGTTCGAAAAATTGGACGGCGCGCGGTACACCGACAGCCCCAGATCCGGCGACCAGCGCATGATGCGATTGCCCGGGATGTCCGAAAACAGCAGGCAATTCGCATCGCCCATCCATACCGGTCCCTCGGCCCAGTCAAAACCGCTGGCGAGCTTCTTCAGCGGTGCGTTGAACATCACATAGGTCGCAAAGCGCGGGTCATAACTTTCGTGGGGCATGGCAATCTCCGGTCAGGCAAAATCGATCTGAGCCTTCATGGCGCGGTTGCGGTCCGATGCGGCACGGAAGGCATCCTCCGCCTCGGTCAGGCTCATGGTATGGGTGATCAGGGGCGCGACGTCGATCAGGCGTCTTTGCATCAGGGTGACGGCGGTGGCGAATTCGCCGTGAAAGCGGAACGAGCCGCGCAGGTCGATCTCGCGGGCAATGATCGGCATCAGGGGCAGGGTCGGGGCGGGGCCGATGCCAAGTTGCACGACCACCCCGCGCGGCTTGACCGCCGCAATGCCCGCAATCAGCGCCTGAGGCGCGCCAGAGCATTCGATATGGATATCGAAATAGCCCTTGACCGTCGCATACTCCTGCATCGCCGCGCTGTCCGATGCATTGATCACGCGGTCGGCCCCACTGCCCCGCGCCACGGCAAGGGTGAAATCGGCCAGATCGGTCGCCACGATCTCGGCCGCCCCCGCCCGCCGTGCCGCAAGGATCACCAGTTGGCCGATCGGCCCGCAGCCGGTCACCAGGACCCGCCGCCCCAAAACCTCGCCCGCCCGCCCGACCGCATGCAGGGCCACCGCCAGCGGCTCGGCCATCGCCGCCTCGCCCGCACTTAGGCCGTCGGCCCGGACGCATTGCGCGGCGTCCACCACCAGCATCTGCCGGAATGCGCCCTGAATATGGGGAAATGGCATGGCCGAGCCGTAGAACCGCATATTCAGGCAGTGGTTCGGCAGGCCTTGCAGGCATGTGGCACAAGCGCCGCAGGGGCGCGAGGGTGACACGGCGACCAGATCACCCACGGCAAGCCCGCTGACGTCCGGCCCAAGTGCCGCCACATGGCCCGCCACCTCATGGCCCAGGATCATCGGCTCTCGCAAACGAACAGCGCCGAAACCGCCGTCATGAAAGTAATGCAAATCCGACCCGCAAACCCCGCCCCGCGCAATCGCCACCAGAACCTGCCCTGGCCCCGGCGCCGGTGTGTCGTGCTCTTCCAGACGCAGATCATGCGCCGCGTGGATTACCAGGGCTTTCATGGTGTTCAGTCTTTCTCGCTGGTCAGTCTTCCCCGCTGGACAGTCTTCCCCGCTGGTCCGGCCAACCTGCCTCAAGCCGCCTTGCGACGCAACCGCCCTTGACACAGCCCTGCCCAACGGTCGACATCGATGCCAAAAAGGGGATGCGATGGACATGTTCAATCTGACGGGCAAGCGGGCGCTGGTGACCGGATCGTCGCAGGGCATCGGTCTGGCCCTGGCGCGCGGGCTGGCGCAGGCTGGGGCAGAGGTGGTGCTGAATGGGCGCGACGCGGCCAAGCTTGCCGCTGCGGTGGCAGACCTGCCCGGCGCGCGGTCATTGGCCTTTGATGTGACCCGGCATGACGATGTGCGCGAGGCGGTGGACCGGTTTGAGGCCGAGACAGGTGCCATCGACATTCTGGTCAACAATGCGGGAATGCAGCACCGCTCGCCTTTGGAGGATTTCCCGCCCGACGCCTTTGAACGCCTGCTGCAGACCAACATCGCCTCGGTCTTTCATGCCGGCCAGGCGGTGGCGCGGCATATGATCGGCAGACGGAAAGGCAAGATCATCAACATCGCCTCGGCGACCACGGCGCTGGCCCGGCCCTCGATTGCGCCTTATGCGGCGACCAAAGGCGCGGTTGCCAGCCTGACCCGCGGCATGGCGGTGGACTGGGCGAAACACGGGCTGAACTGCAACGCCATAGCACCGGGCTATTTCGCGACACCCCTGAATGTCGCCCTGTCCTCGGACCCCGAGTTCAACCTCTGGCTCGAAAAACGCACCCCCGCCGGGCGCTGGGGGCGGTTGGAGGAATTGGCCGGGGCCTGCGTCTTTCTGGCCTCCGATGCCGCGTCCTTTGTCAACGGCCATGTGCTTTACGTCGATGGCGGCATCACGGCGTCACTGTGAGTCTGCGGATGGTGATCATGGGGGTGGCGGGCTGCGGCAAGACCAGCGTGGGCGAGGGGTTGGCGGCGGCGACCGGGGTGCCCTACCGCGATGGCGACGACCTGCATCCGGCGGCCAATGTCGCCAAGATGCGGGCCGGGGTGCCGCTCAGCGATGCCGACCGCGAACCGTGGCTCGACAAGGTGGCGGCGGTTCTGAGGGCAGAGGCGCCGGTGATGGTCGGCTGTTCGGCGCTGAAACGCGCCTACCGCGACCGCATTCGGGCGGGGGCGGGTGGTCCGGTGTTGTTCGTGCATCTGGTCGGCAGCCGCGCGGTGATCGAGGCGCGCATGGCGGGGCGGACGGGGCATTTCATGCCGGTTTCGCTGCTGGATAGTCAGTTTGCCACATTGCAGCTGCCGGGTGAGGATGAGCCGCATCTGAGCGTCAACATCGACCAGCCGCTGGCGGCGATCGTGGCGGAAATCCGGGCTGGGGCGGATATGGGCAAACCCTGAGGTGCGATCGAATGGATCGGGGTGGAGGTCTCAAAGGCGCCATAGGCGCCACGACCGGGTCGGTCAAGCTTTCGCGAACAGTCATTCAGTCTCAGCACCGCGGCCACGACGTCCCGGAGCGAGATGATTCCAGATCGAACCAAGCACGGTCTTCTTTTTCCTGCCCGGAATCACGCGGAGCGCCGGGCAATGCCCGACCGCCCCCACGGGCGGGCATTCCCAGCCGCTGTCACAAGGCTCGCCGGTTGGGGGTCTCGACCATAAAGCTTTGACCGCAACCGATGGATGCCCACCCGGCGGACGGGCACCGCCCTCTGACAGCGCTGGTGGCGAGGATGCAAGATAGCATCGATCATCCGTTGGGCGATGTCGCGCGACACCAACCAAAGCTATCCAACCTCAACTTGACCCACGCCCTCAGTCGAAAGGCAGATTTTCGGCTAACGAAAACCGTCAACTATCGGATTTTGCAGCATATTCCTAAATGTCCACATGTGGACGGCGGCAGGTCATTCGCCCGGCAGCACCCGTACGGCGCCGGTATCGGCGGAGGAGGCGAACAGCGCATACGCCCGCAACGCCTGTGATACCTTGCGCGAGCGCGGCTTGACAGGCTTCCACCCCGCCTTGTCCTGTGCTGCCCGCCGCGCCGCCAGTTCCGCATCCCCCACTCTGAGCGAGATCGACCGCTTGGGAATGTCGATGTCCACCATGTCGCCTTCCCGCACCAACCCGATCACCCCACCCGCCGCCGCCTCAGGCGACACATGACCGATCGACAGACCCGAGGTGCCGCCTGAAAAACGCCCATCGGTGACCAAGGCGCAAGCCTTCCCCAGCCCCATGCTCTTCAAATAACTGGTCGGATACAGCATCTCCTGCATCCCTGGCCCGCCCTTCGGCCCCTCATAGCGGATCACCAGCACGTCGCCCTCATGGATTTCCTTGGCAAGGATCGCATTCACCGCCGCGTTCTGGCTTTCAAACACCCGCGCCGGACCCGAGAATACCAGAATGCTCTCATCTACCCCCGCCGTCTTGACGATGCAGCCGTCTGTGGCAAGGTTGCCGGTCAGCACGGCCAGCCCGCCATCCTTGGAAAACGGCGTCTTGGCCGAGCGGATCACGCCATGCGCGCGGTCAAGGTCCAGCGCCTCGAACCGCCCGGTCGCTTGAAACGCCATCGTCGTCCTGACGCCTCCCGGTGCGGCTCGGAAAAACTCGCGCACGCTTTCCTGATTGGTCCTGCTGATGTCCCACTGATCGACCGCCGCGCCGATGGAGCGGGAATGGATCGTCGGCACCTCGCGGTTCAAGAGGCCCGCGCCGTCCAGCTGACCCAGGATCGCCATGATCCCGCCCGCGCGGTGGACATCCTCCATATGGACGTCCTGCTTGGCCGGCGCGACCTTGCACAGCACCGGCACCCGGCGCGACAGCGCGTCGATGTCGGCCATCTTGAAATCGACCTCACCCTCATGGGCAATCGCCAGAATGTGCAGCACGGTATTGGTCGACCCGCCCATGGCCACATCCAGCGCCATGGCGTTCTCGAACGCCTGCTTGGTGGCGATGTTGCGCGGCAGGACCGTGTCGTCATCCTGCTCGTAGTAGCGTTTGGTGATGTCGACGATCAGATGCCCCGCCTCGACAAACAGCCGCTTGCGGTCAGCGTGGGTCGCCAAGGTCGAGCCGTTGCCGGGCAGCGACAGACCCAAAGCCTCGGTCAGGCAGTTCATCGAATTGGCGGTGAACATGCCCGAGCATGACCCGCAGGTCGGGCAGGAAGCCTTCTCGATTTCTTCGACCTCGGCATCAGTAAACTTCTCATCCGCTGCCGCCACCATCGCGTCGATCAGGTCCATCGCCACTTCGCGGCCCTTGATCACCACCTTGCCCGCCTCCATCGGCCCGCCGCTGACAAACACACAAGGAATGTTAAGCCGCATCGCCGCCATCAGCATGCCGGGGGTGATCTTGTCGCAGTTCGAGATGCAGACCATGGCGTCGGCGCAATGGGCGTTGACCATGTATTCCACCGAATCGGCGATAAGTTCTCGTGATGGCAGCGAATACAGCATCCCGTCGTGACCCATCGCGATGCCGTCATCGACGGCGATGGTGTTGAACTCCTTGGCCACACCGCCCGCCGCCTCGACCTCGCGCGCGACCAGTTGGCCAAGGTCTTTCAGGTGAACGTGGCCCGGCACGAACTGGGTGAAGCTGTTGACGATGGCAATGATCGGCTTGCCAAAGTCGCCGTCCTTCATGCCGGTCGCCCGCCACAAGCCGCGGGCGCCGGCCATGTTGCGGCCATGGGTCGTGGTGCGAGAGCGGTAAACGGGCATGAGCGGCTCCTGAGGCTGTTGGGCCGTACATGGCCCGAGATGCGACGGCAATCAAGAGGCAGCACGTGGACAGGTCAGGTCCGGCGCGCCACCAGCAGCAGATTGTTGGTAGGCAAGTCGTGCTGGACCACCATCATGCCTTGGGCCTGCAACCGCCCCATGACCCAATCCACATCTTTGTAGCCAATCGCGGGGTCCTGGGCCCGCAAGCTGGCGTCGAACTTCGCGTCCCCCTCTGATGTCGCGCGACCGTTGCGCAGAAAGGGGCCGTAGATCAGCAACGCTCCGCCGGGGACCAGTGCCGCGCAGGCCTCGTCCAGCAGCGTTTCCACGGCGGTCTGGGCGATCAGGTGCAACAGGTTGACCACCAGCACCGCATCCAGAGGTCGCCACTCTGCTGCCCAGCCCGGACTCGCGGCATCAAGCACCACCGGCGCACGCAGGTTCGGCAAGGCAGACCAGGCGCGGATCGAGGCCAGGTTTTCGGGGTTCACGTCCGTGGGCTGCCAGTCGATCCCCGGCAGGGCCGCCGCAAACTGCGCCGCATGCTGCCCGGTGCCCGAAGCGATCTCCAAGAGCCGCCCTCGTGGCGGCAATTCGCGCTGCAACACGGCCAGAATCGGCCCCGCATTACGTTCGGCCGACGGCGCATGGCGGCGGCCATCGGGCGTCGACTGCGCCCCGCTGTCGGGCAGCGACAGGCTCATGCGAACCGCGCCGGCGACAGGGCCGCCACCAGTTCCGGGGCAATTTCGGGGGTCCGCCCGCCGATCAGGTCCGCCGCCAACTGACTTGCGGCAGCCGAGGTTTGAAAACCGTAACCGCCCTGACCCGCCAGCCAGAAGAACGCGGGCTCCTGCACGTCGCGCCCGATCACCAGCACGCGGTCGGGCGCAAAGGTGCGCAATCCCGCCCAGTTGCTGATCATTCGTGTCACCGGTTCGGTCATCATCTCTTCATAGCGCGCCAGCCCCTCGGCCAGCACCATGTCGTCGGCATAGGCGTCGTGCGGCGGCATCGGATGCTCTTCTTCCGGCGACACCAGAAGTGCCCCGGCATCGGGCTTGGCGTACCAGGTCTCACCGGTGCCAAACAGGATCGGCCAGCCGCTGACATCGTGGCCACCGGGCGCCGGGATGCGCGCAATCGAGCGGCGATAGGGCTGAAACCCCAAGGGCCGTACCTCAGCCATAACCGCGACCTCGTCAACCCAGGCACCAGCCGCGTTGATCAGCGTGGCGCCGCCAAATTCCCCCGCCACCGACCTGACCCGCCAGCCGTCCGCAGTCCGCAAAATCGCCGTGACCTTGGCCCGGGTTACGACCTGCGCGCCGTTGCCCCGCGCCACCCGCAGAAAATTCTGGATCAAAAGGTCGGTATCGACATCCCAGGCATGTTCCGCCCGCGCCGCACCCGCCACCATCTGCGGGTTCAGTACCGGAACCAGGCCGCAAGCCTCGGCCGGCGAAATCGGGCTCAGGTTCAATCTCTTGATATCATGGGCCAGCGCGTCCATCTGGTCCGCCTTGGCCACCGTCATCACCCCACGCGGTGTCAAAACCCCCGGTTGTGCCCGCAAATAGTCACCCGAGGCCAGCGACAGACCTACCACCGGCGGTGCCCCGTAATTCGGCTCGTACAGGGCCGCCGACCGGCCAGAGGCGTGATAGGCCAGATTGTCCTCACCTTCGAGCAGCAGCACCTTGCCCAGGCCTGACAACCTTGCCGCCGCCGAAATCCCGGCAATGCCACCGCCGATGATCAGAAAATCCACATCCATTCCAGCCCCCATTTGTTGCAACCTATCTGCATCCGGGGTCCAGTCTCAAGCCGGATTGACAGCACGTGATTACATAGTCATGTATATACACTATGACAAATACACCCGCCCTCCTGCGCCTGATCGCCGACCCCGCCCGCCTTGAACTGATCGAGGCACTTCGGCTCGGCGAAACGGCGGTTAATGATCTGGTGCCGCGCGTCGGCATTGCCCAATCCGGCGTCTCGCGGCACTTGCGTATCCTCCATGAGGCCGGTGTTGTGCGGGTCCGCGCCGATGGCCAACGGCGGCTGTACGCGCTGCAACCGGAACCCTTTGCCGAACTTGACGCTTGGGTCTCGGGTTACCGCGCCCTGTGGAGTGACCGGCTTGACCGCTTTGCAGGGGCGCTCACCGCGCTGCAACTGGAAAAGGAAACAGAATGATCCCCGACGTCTCGACATTGCCCGACGCCGACCGCTTCACCATGACCCGCCGCTATCGCGCCTCGCGTGCTGACCTGTGGGCCTTGTGGACAACGGCGCAAGGCATCGAAAGCTGGTGGGGACCGCCGGGATTTGCGGTCACGGTGCAGAACATCGACCTGCGCCCGGGCGGAATGCTGCACTACACGATGACGGCGGTGGCACCCGAGATGGTTGCCTTCATGCAGGCCAATGGCATGGCCACGGCCACCCCGTCCCAAGTGACCTATACCGAGGTTTCGCGGCTCAAGCGCCTCGCTTACGCCCATCTGGTCGATTTCGTACCCGGCCATGCCCCCTATCACACCGCCTGTGCGGTGGAGTTCACAGCGGACGGCGACCATTCGCAGATGCAGTTGACCTTCCAACGCCTGCACGACGCCGAATGGAGCAATCGTCAGCGCATGGGCTGGGAGATGGAGTTGGGCAAGCTCGAGGCCTTGCTCGCCACCGGTGCGCCGTGACCCCGGTCTGGCGCCGCACGCTGGCCGTGGTTGCAGGCTTTGCCTCGGTCGCCATCCTGTCCGTCGCAACCGATGCCGCGATGCACGCCACAGGCGTCTTCCCGCCGCTGCCGCAGGACATGACGCCCGCTCTCTTCGCCTTCGCCGCCACCTACCGCGCCGCATTCACCGTTCTGGGCGGGGCCATCACCACGCACCTCGCCCGTGAAGTCAGCTACCGCCCGGCACAAATTCTGGCTGGTCTGGGCCTTTTGGGCGGGCTGGCCGGAGTTGCGGTGTGGTTCACGCAACCCAACCTCGGGCCGCTGTGGTACACCCTGACCATTCCGCTGTCCGCCATTCCTTGCACCTTGGCCGGGGCTTGGGCCGTCCTGCGTGGCAGGCTACAACACGCGTGACGCCGCCGCCTGCCGGTCTTGCCGCAACAGTGCCGCGGCCACGCCCACGGCAATCGCCTGCGGATGCTTGCCCAAGGCGGGCTCACCGATCGGGCACTGAATGCGGGCAATCTCGGCCGGTTCGTGCCCCAACGCCGCGAGCCGTGAGCGGAACCGCGCCCATTTGGTAGCCGACCCGATCAACCCGCAGCGGGCAAAACCATGAGTCAGCAGGCGGTGGCACAGTTCAAGGTCCAGCGCATGGGAAAAGGTCACGATCAGATGCTCTGCATCCCTGGGCGCCAGTGCAACCGCATCGGCAGGGTCCGGCACCGGCAACACCCTGACCCCCGGCGCGTCAGGAAACCGATCCGCCGCGATGTCGATCCAGGTCAGCGTCAGGCCCGGCAAGGGGGCAAGCACCGACTCCAACGCGCGCCCGACGTGGCCGGCACCCCAGATCCAGACCTGACGCTGCGGCTCGGACGCCGCTTCGACCAACCAGCCGCTGATCAGCCGGGTCGCAGGCATCACGCCTTGCCCGCGCGCCGCCGTCAAGATCCGGCTGACCGCCAGCGGCATGGCACTGCCGTCCAGCGACCGCGCCACCACTGGCCCAGCAGGCACGGCGTCGTAAACCTCGGTCACCAGCGTCACCGCCCCGCCGCAGCATTGGCCCAGAGCGGGGCCCAGCGCCTCGCGCGTCACACAGGACCCGCCAGCCGCAAGCATCCCTCGCGCCCGTTGCACCGCCTGCCATTCCAGCGCGCCGCCGCCGATTGTGCCCGATTGCCCTTCTACCCAGACCAGCATCGCCGCCCCTACGTCGCGCGGACCTGAGCCTTCGACCCCGGCGACCACGACCCTTGCCACCCGGCCTTGCGCCTTCAAAGCCTGCTGCAAGCCCGATAGGTCAAACATGCTGTCGCCTCACCGCCATCAGCACCCGCTCTGCCGTCGCAGGGGCATCGAGGGCTGGATAGGCCGACCCATCCCCGCACGCCGCCACCGCATCGCTCAAGGCCAGAAACGCCGAAATCCCCAGGTTGAAGGGCGGCTCGCCGACGGCCTTGGACTTGCCCACCGTGTCCTCGCGGTTGGGCTGCCCCCACAGATCGACGTTAAACACCCGTGGCCGGTCTGAACAGGCGGGGATCTTGTAAGTTGATGGCGCGTGGGTCAAAAGCCGCCCCTTGCCATCCCAGACCAGTTCTTCGGTCGTCAACCAGCCTGCACCCTGCACATAGCCACCCTCGATCTGACCGATGTCCAAGGCGGGGTTCAGGCTGTTGCCGGTGTCGTGCAGAATATCACAGCGCAGGATGCGGTTTTCTCCCGTCAGCGTGTCGATGACAACCTCGGTAATGGCCACGCCATAGGCGAAATACAGGAACGGCCGCCCGCTGCCGCGTACCCGGTCCCACACGATCTTGGGTGTCGCGTAAAAGCCGGTCGACGACAGGCTGACCCGCGCCTGATAGGCCCACAGCACCACCTGGGCAAAGCCGTAAGCCTCGCCCCCCACATGCACCCTGCCATCGGCAAACCGCACCTTGGCGGGCTTGACCTGATGCTTGTCGGCGATGAACTCGGCCAGCCGGTCGCGAATGGTCACACAGGCCGCCTGCGCCGCCATTCCGTTCAGGTCCGACCCCGACGACGCCGCCGTGGCAGAGGTGTTGGGCACCTTGCCCGTATCGGCAGCAGTGATCTTGACCATTCCGGTGTCGACGCCGAACACAGAGGCCGCGACCTGTGCCACCTTCTGGTTCAAGCCCTGCCCCATCTCGGTGCCGCCATGGTTCAGATGGATCGAGCCATCCTGATAGACATGCACCAGGGCCCCGGCCTGATTGAGAAAGGTCAGCGTGAACGAAATCCCGAACTTGATCGGCACCAGCGATAGCCCGCGCTTCAGGATCGGGCTCGCCTTGTTCCACTCCGCAATCGCCGCCCGCCGCCCGGCATAGTCGGCCCGCTTGACCAGATCATCCACCATCGCACCCGCGATGAAATCCTCGACCGGCATGTGATAGGGCGTGGTCTGCACTGTAAACTGTTCGGGATGCGGCGAATACGACCCGCCGATGCGCTTGCCGGTCCCCGGTCCCTCTGGCGCCATTTCGCGGTAGAAATTCGCCTGCCGCACCGCCAGCGGGTCCTGCTTCAGCTCATGGGCGATATGGTCGATCACCCGCTCGATCCCGACAATCCCTTGCGGCCCGCCAAAGCCGCGATAGGCGGTGGCCGAACAGGTGTTGGTCTTCAGCCGGTGGCTTTCGATGCGGATGTCGGGCAGGTGATAGCAGTTGTCGGCGTGCAGCATCGCCCGGTCCGCCACCGCAAGACTGAGGTCCTGCGACCAGCCGCAGCGCATCAGTTGCAGGAAATCAACGCCCAGTATCCGGCCCGTGTCGTCAAACCCCGCCTTGTAGCGGATCTTCAGATCGTGGCGCTTGCCGGTGATGACCATGTCGTCATCGCGGTCATAACGCATCTTGCACGGCAGCCCGGTCGCCTGCGCCGCCAGCGCGCAGGCCACAGCCAGCGCATTGCCCTGCGATTCCTTGCCGCCAAATCCGCCCCCCATCCGCCGCATCTCGACCCTGACCGCCGCCATCGGCAGATGCAGGGCGTGGGCGACCTTGTGCTGAATCTCGGTCGGGTGCTGGGTCGAGGACAGGATGTGCATCCCGTCCTCTTGCGGGATCGCCGCCGCCACCTGCCCCTCAAGATAGAAATGCTCCTGGCCGCCGACCTCGATCTCGCCCTCGATCTGATGTGGAGCCGCAGCGATGGTGCGGGCCGCATCCCCCTTGACCCACAGGATCGGCCCCTGCTCGAACCGGCTGTTGGCCGCCAGTGCGTCCTCCACCGTCAACAGGGCGGGCAGTTCGCGGTAGCTGACGCGGCCCAGCCGCGCCGCCTTGCGCGCCGCCAGATGGCTGGTTGCAGCGACCAGAAACACCTGCTGGCCGACATAGTGAACCTCGCCCATGGCAAGCAACGGCTCGTCATTCGCGACCGGGCTGCAATCGGGCATGTCGGGGAAATCTGCCGCCGACCATACCCCCATCACGCCCGGCGCGGCGCGGACAGCGGACAGGTCAATCCCGGTGATCTCGCCATGCGCCACGGTTGACAGCCCAAAAGCCAGATGCAACGCCCCCTGCGGCAACGGCACGTCATCGACATAGCGCGCCGATCCCGCCACCTGAAGCGGAGAGCTGTCATGCGGCAGCGATTTGCCCATCGTCATGATTGCACCTCCAGCACATCGACCGAAACCCCGGCAAGGTCGTGGAAATACCGCGTCAAAAGGTTTTGCGCCACCACCAGCCGATATTCCGCCGAGGCGCGCATATCCGTCAACGGCGTGAAATCCTTAGGCATTTCGCCCATGACCGCCGTAACCGTGGCAAGGGTCCAGTCACGGCCCAGCAAGGCCGCCTCTACTGCCGCCGCCCGTTTCGGGATGCCCGCCATGCCGCCAAAGGCAATCCGCGCCGCCGTCACCCGGCCCCCGTCGATCGTGACATTGAAACAGCCGCACACTGCCGAGATGTCCTGATCGAACCGCTTGGTGATCTTGTAGCAGCGCAAGGCAGGTGCGCTGACCGGAAAGCTGATCGCCTCGACGAACTCGCCGGGCAAACGATCCTGCTTGCGGTAGTCAAGGAAAAACGCCTCCAGCGGCATCGCCCGGCGCTTGTCGCCCTGCCGCAGGTGCAATGCCGCCCCCAGCGCCATCAATGCCGGCGGCCCGTCACCGATGGGCGAGCCGTTGGCAATGTTGCCGCCGATGGTAGCGGCATTGCGCACCTGCACCGAAGCAAAGCGCCGCAGCATCTCGGCGAACGACGGATGCAGCGGTTTGACTGCCGCCAGAAGCTCGGTGATCGTGACCCCCGCGCCGACACGAAGCGTGTCGCCATCACGGGTGATCGCCTGCAACTCCTTGATCCCGTTCAGAAACGCCACAGGAGCCAGATCGCGCAACTGCTTGGTCACCCACAGGCCGACATCGGTCGCCCCGGCGATCAGCGTCGCTTGCGGGTTGGCGTTGTACCACGTCGCCAGGTCGTCGGCGGTCGCCGGGCGGAAAGCGCCGGGGGCTGTCAGCCCCCGGACCCCCGAGGATATTTGTGAAAAGATGAAGGGGGACTTGAGCCAATCAGGCACCGGCATTGCCCCGATCATTCGCGCGGCGCAGGCGGTCGAGGC
>JANXPK010000665.1 GCA_025357355.1 Rhodobacterales bacterium | reverse complement strand
AGAAAAGACTGCGACAGCAACGACTGCGACAGCAACGACTGCGACAGCAACGACTGCGACAGCAACGACTGCGACAGCAACGACTGCGACAGCAACGGCTGCGACAGCAACGACTGCGGCTACGACATCGGCCACGGCAGCAACTACGCAGGCTGCGACAACCACAGCAACGGCTGCGACAACCACAGCAACGGCTGCAGCCGCCACTGCAACGGCGGCAGCCGCGACGAACACCGCCGCAAGCACGACGGCTGCGATCGTCGCCGCGGCCACGACACCAGCTACCCCGCCGCCGCCAGTGACCGTGACCGTCCAGCCGGGTTTCACGCTGTGGTACATCGCCAAGCAGAACTTCGGCGCGGGCATTCTTTATGTGCAGGTCTGGGATGCCAATCGCGACAAGATCAAGAACCCCGATCTGATCTATCCCGGCCAGATCTTCACGATGCCCAAGCCATGAAGTGCGACGGTCGGCCCCATTGGCGCCGACCGCCTTGCCGGGATCACCGGCTCATTTGCCAGCCTTCGGCGACTTTGATGCGAAGTGGGTCGGGGCGGTGGTTGTCAGCCGCTTGAATTGGAACTCGCCAAAGCCAAAGCCGTTGCCGGTCCCCTGATCATCGACGACAAGCCTGGTCACCCTTCCCGCGCCTTTGAAATTGATTGCCTGATCGGAGGTTAGCACGACGCTGCCGACGACCTTTTTACCGCGGTAGGCGGTGACGGTTGCCTGGTCGCCCGCATCATAACCGGACGCCGCCAATGTCAGGCGCCTGACCCTGCCGTTGAACTTGATGGTCATGTCGTTTTCGCAATTGAAGGCTGCGGGGTTGAAAGAACAGATTGAACCGCCGTTGTCAGGGAAATGAATGCTGGACGAATTGAAAAGACCCTTGGGCCCGGCGAAGGTGACGCCGTCGACCGTAGTTCTTTTGGTGCCAAGATTGCCGGGGGGCAGTTTGGTGAAGTCCACGGTATCGGCAACAGCCGGACCAAAGGCCAACAGGCTGACTATTGCAAAGGCTAGGCTCAAGCTGTGCATGCGCATCCTCGCTGGTTCAGGCAAAGGTGTTCGAGAACTGACAATAGCAGGAGAATGGCTGGTTTTCGATGGATTTCCGATGGACAGTCACAGGGACGGGGAAGGTCGCCCTATGGGCTAAGGGTTCCTGAGGCCAAGGGTGTTGCGGCCAATCGCAAGCAGACCAACGACCCGACCTTAGTCAATCCGGTCCGGACCTTTGCCGGACAACTGACTGCACAGGCCAGTACCCAGATCGCCGGAAGGCAGCTGCGGGCAGTCAAGTGTGTCCGCCGCGACCGGAACGCTCATCATCACGACAAAAGTCAAGGCCAAGTCCAGTTTGCTTGTCTTCTTGCTCGGTGGCGAATGGCGACCCATGCAGGGCCGAGATGCCGGTCATCCCGGGTCTTTACCAGGATTTCTAATGGGCCGGGGGTTTACTTCGGCCCGCAGTTCACCCACTTCTCCTAGACTGACCCGATCCCCCCAATGATGCCTGCCAGCCGGACTTTGCGCCGCGAAGGGCAAAGAGAGTGACGATGCGCCGAGTGACCACGACTGCCACCACCGCCGACCTGGTGAAAGCGCCAGCCAATGGCTGGCAGACGATGAAGCGGATTTGGCCCTATCTGTGGCCGAAGGGCGAGACCTGGGTCAAGCAGCGGGTGGTGGCATCGCTGGTCATGCTGGTGCTGGCCAAGGTCATTTCGGTCACCACGCCCTATCTGTACAAGCAGGCCGTCGATGGGCTGACCGGCAAATCGCCGAATGCAGTGACGTTCCTGCTCTTGGGTTCGGTTGGGCTGACGGTGGCCTATGGTCTGGCGCGCATGGGCACGGTGATCTTTGGCGAATTGCGCGACTGGGTCTTTGTGCGGGTCGGGCAGCGCGCCTTGCGCAAGCTGGCATTGGAGACGTTCACCCATATCCACCTGCTATCAATGCGTTATCACATCACGCGCAAGACCGGCGGCCTGAGCCGGGTGATCGAGCGCGGGGTCAAGGGCGTCGATTTCCTGTTGCGCTTCATGCTGTTCTCGATCGGGCCGCTGATTCTGGAACTGACCATGGTGTCGGTGATCTTTGCCTCGTACTTCGGCTGGCAATACATGGTGGTCGTGCTGGTCACCATTGCCATTTATGTGACTTACACCTTCAAGGTCACCGAATGGCGCGTCACGATCCGCCGCCAGATGAACGATCAGGATACCGATGCCAACCAGAAGGCTATCGACAGCCTCTTGAACTACGAAACCGTCAAGTATTTCAACGCCGAGGGGCGGGAGGCGGCGCGCTATGACCGCGCGATGGCGGCCTATGAGGGCTTTGCCGTGCGTACCGGGCAGTCGCTGTCGGTGCTGAACATAGGGCAGAACGTCATCATTACCACCGGGTTGATCATCGTCATGGTGTTGTCGGCCATCGGCGTGCAGAACGGGCGGTTCACTGTCGGCGACTTCGTCATGGTCAACGCCTACATGATGCAGATCACGCTACCTTTGGGCTTTCTGGGCACAGTTTACCGCGAAATCCG
>JANXPK010000650.1 GCA_025357355.1 Rhodobacterales bacterium | reverse complement strand
CCTGAACCATCACGGCAACGAATTCGCTAGCTTGGCAACGCCATAATCATGCCTTGTTCCCGTAATGTTGCTAAATAGTTCTTTACAGATGGTTAACAATATGAGAACAATACAGCAACAAACCAGCGAGGATGCAATGATTTCCGGTCTGAAAAGACGCTTTGCCCGCTCTACCCCGACGCTGCTCGAAGATGTGGCCGGGGTTGCCGTGCTGTTCATGTTGCTCTTTGCCGGACTGACACTTTCCGGTACTGCCTGACTGCCTGCGTTCTGACCCTGCGGGCCTGCGGACCCTCCGTCCCGAGGTGACCTGCCCATCCGCCGCCCGCTTCGGAAACGCCACTTGCCTCCGCCATCCCAGGGATGCGCGGAGGCTTTTTCATGCGGCGGTCGCCTTCAAGCAGCAGCCTCGGCCAACGCCACAGCCTCGCAAGTCGCGTCCAGCGCCAGAAGGATGGAGGCGTGGCGATTCTTGTAATCGCGGGCCGGAAGCAAAACCTCGTATCCCTGAAACGGCGCGGCAGGAACGGGGCCCGCCTGCGTCAGCATCGCCGACAGAGCACTGCGTGCCGCCTCAAGCTCGGCCCGGTTGCGACCAATGACCGTTTGGCCAAGGACGGCCGCCGAGGCTTGACCCAGCGCGCAAGCCTTCACGTCCTGGGCAAAGTCGGACACCCGCCCGTGGTCGAGCTTGACATCGACCGTGATGGTTGACCCACACAGGGGCGAGCGTTTGCGCGACGTGCCCTGCGGTTCGCTCAGCCGCCCCAGATGCGGGATGTCCGCCGCCAGGGCCAGTATCTGGCCCGAATAAAGCTTCACAAGATCGCTGTCGCTCATCGGCGTTGGCTTTCGGCTGTTGCAGCCCTTAGATAAGCCCGTCGGTGCCGCGCGCCAAGGAGAAGGATATGTCTTTCGACCCCACGACCCTGAAATACGATTCGCAAGGCTTGATCCCCTGCATAACGCAAGACCGCGCGACCGGCGAGGTTCTGATGTTCGCCTGGATGAACGCCAAAGCGGTCGCCAGCACGCTTGCAACCGGGCGGGTGACCTATTGGTCGCGGTCGCGGGGCGAGCTTTGGATCAAGGGTGAGACCTCGGGGCACATTCAGGTCTTGCACGACCTGCGGATCGACTGCGACCGCGATTGCCTGTTGGCCTTGGTCGATCTGACAGGGGCTGCGTGTCACACCAATCGGCGTTCTTGTTTCTACACGGCCATCCGCGCCGGGGACGAGGTGGAAATCCTGCAACCGTTGGCGTAACTGACGGTGCGGTATCAACAGGCGAGACCAAGGATGGACACGTGACCCGGAACAAAGCTGATCTGATCCCGGCCTGGGTCGACGGGACCTTGCAACAGGTCGAAAAGCTGGCGGTTCACCAGCGCGGCCTGCGCCATCGGGCGGTTTCGGTCTTTGTCACAAACGGCGAGCATATCCTGTTGCAACGCCGGGCGGAGGGCAAATACCACTCGCCGGGCTTGTGGGCGAATTCCTGCTGCACCCATCCGCAGTGGGGCGAAGACCCAGCAGCCTGTGCCAGACGCCGGTTGCGTGAGGAACTGGGCATTGCCGGGCTGGAAGTTGTGCCGGTCGGTCAGG
>JANXPK010000621.1 GCA_025357355.1 Rhodobacterales bacterium | reverse complement strand
GTGATGGACCGGGCGCAATTCGGGCTGAAGCCGGTGGAGATCGAGGTCTTCCACGGCTTTGTGTTCCTGCGCTTTCACCCCGGCCCGCAGCCTGCCGTCGCCGAAATGCTGGCACCCTTTGATGCCGATTTCGCGGCCTATCGTCTGCGTGAGGTCTTGCCGGTGGCGATGCCCGATTGGAGCACCGACCTGCCTGTCAACTGGAAATCGGTCCGCGATGTGGACAACGAGGGTTATCACGTCGCGATGGCGCATCCGGGCTTGCAGGACCTTTATGGCCGCACTTACCGCGACCTGACGCTGGAGGACGGTCTGTCGGTGTCGGTCGGGTATTTCGGCGATGCACCGGGGCGGACATTGTCGGTCAAGGCCTATGTCAAGCACGCACCACAGCAGGACTGGTTGCCGGAACACCTGCACAAGGCCTGGACCTATTATGGCATCTTCCCGAATACGGTGTTTGCGTTCACGCCCGAGGCTGTGCAGTTCTACCATGAAATCCCCATCTCGCCCGGTCTGACGCGGACCACCGGGCGGCTGTACCGGCACCCGCATGAGGACCGCGCAACGCGGATTGCACGTTATCTGGCATACCGGATCGACCGCGAAACTTCGGCCGAGGATCAGCAATTGTCGATCTGGTCGAACGAATCCATGAAATCCTCGGCCTTCGACGGCTTTCACCTGTCGGACCTGGAATACGGCGTGCGGCAGCATCACGACCGTTTGCGCAGCGTTTTGCCGGTGATGACGCTGGAACAGGCCCCCGCCGAGATGGAAATTGCCCCGCGCAACGAAGAAATGCTTGGCAGACCCGCTGCGCTGCCGCAGAGTTTGATCAAATGACGCAGGGCAAACTCTGCGGCGCAACAGGAGGAGTTGACCGATGAAACTGACACGGCGATCTACCCTTGGCGGCCTGGGCGCAGTCCTGGCAACACCCTGGGTCCGGGCGTCCTATGCCGCCACCGGAACCGTGAACATCTACAACTGGTCCGACTATATCGGCGAGACCACGATTGCCGATTTCGAGACGGCGAGCGGTCTGTCGGTGGTCTATGACCTTTATGCCAGTGCCGAAGAGATGCAGGCCAAGATGCTGGCAGGCTCGACCGGCTATGACGTGGTGATCCAGTCGGGCATGGACATGCCCAACAAGGTCAAGGCAGGGATCTACCAGAAGCTGGACAAGTCAAAGCTGGCGAACTGGAAAAACCTTGACACCGACATCCTGAAGATCGTCGAGGGGTTCGACCCCGGCAACACCTATGGCGACCCCTACATGTGGGGATCGGTCGGGATGACCTACAACACGGACATGGTCAAGCAGCGCCTGCCCGATGCCGATCTGAACAGTCTTGATGTGATCATGAAGCCCGAGAATATTGCCAAGCTGGCCGATTGCGGGGTGTCGATTCTGGATAGCCCGACCGACATTGGCTACATGGTGATGAGCTGGCTGGGGATTGATCCGGCCAAGGCGGGGCCGGACGACTATGCCAAGATGGTGGCGGCGTTCAAGCCGATCCGCAAATACATCTCGACCTTCGACAATTCCAACTATCTGACCACGCTGCCCAACAAGGAGCTGTGCGTGGCCAACACCTGGTCGGGCGATTACGGCGTGGCCAAGTCGCGGGCCAAGGATGCGGGGATCGTGCTGAACCTGAAATACTTCGTTCCCAAGACCGGGGCGCCGGCCTGGTTCGACCTGTGGGCCATTCCGGCGGACGCCAAGAACGTCGACAACGCCTACAAATTCCTCGACTTCATGTTGCAGCCCGAAGTCATCGCCAAATGCACCGACTTTACCGGCTATGCCAATGCCAACAAGGCGGCGACGCCGTTGGTCAATCCGGCCGTCACCTCAGACCCCGCGATCTATCCGGATGCCGAGACGCTGAGCCGGATGTACACGCCCAAGCCGCAGACCGAAGAACAGGACCGGCTGATGACAAGGGCCTGGACCGAGATCAAGGCGGGATAGGGCGTGCCGGAAACGCTGATCCGCATCGAAGGCGTCTCGAAAAGTTTCGGGGCGTTTCAGGCGGTCAGGGATGTCAGCCTGACCATCGAGAAGGGCGAGATTTTCGCCCTTTTGGGGGGATCGGGCTGTGGCAAGACCACGCTTCTGCGGATGCTGGCGGGGTTCGAGGACCTGACCTCGGGCCGCATCTTCATCGACGGGCAAGACATGGGCGGGGTGCCGCCGTGGGAGCGTCCGGTGCACATGATGTTCCAGAGCTATGCCTTGTTCCCGCATATGACGGTGGAAAGGAACGTGGGCTACGGGCTGAAGCACGAGGCGATGACGGCGACCCAAAGGGATGCGCGGGTGCGCGAGATGCTGGATCTGGTGCAACTGACCCAGTTCGCCACCCGCAAGCCGCATCAGATATCCGGGGGACAGCGGCAACGGGTGGCCTTGGCGCGGGCTTTGGCGCGGCAACCTAAGCTCTTGTTGCTGGATGAACCTCTGGCCGCCTTGGACAAGAAGCTGCGCGAACATACCCAGTTCGAACTCATGTCGATACAGGAGCGGACCGGGGTGACGTTCATCGTGGTCACCCACGACCAAGAGGAGGCGATGA
>JANXPK010000585.1 GCA_025357355.1 Rhodobacterales bacterium | reverse complement strand
TGGATCGGCTGTTCGGCGTGACGATGGCCGAGCAGGGGGTCAGCCAACAGGTGTCGGTGGACCTGAAGAAGGCGGCGGCGTTGGTTGCTTGACGAAGTGATGCTGCGATCTGAAGACGACGAAAGACGGTCCGAGGTTCGGACTGTCTATTTTATTGTTAAAAAACAATATGTTGACATTTTCTATTATCCAAATTGAAAGGGTATGGTTAACCAGATCCTACGAACATATTTGCGGCCGGGGACTCCACACCTTTGAGCCAAGGCAAAGGGGATGTTGCAAAGACAGGCATCCTCTTGCGTGAACTCACTCGCCCAGCTTGGCGTGAACCTCGTCGAGATCGACGTCGCCAAGCGGCATCTTGTTGGCGGGATGTTCGAAATCATACTTGAAGCACTGAAAGTCGCGTTTGTAGATTTCCCACATGAGATGCATCGACAGGTCGTCGAAATACGCTTCGACCGGGTGGGCGCGGACGGGGCCGTGGCCCTCGCTTTCATTGAAACGGGGAATGGTCTTGAGGTCGATGGGGTGTTTCGGCTTCATCTTCTTGACGACCTCGGCCATGCCCTCGTCGAACTTTTCGGTGAAGAATATCTTGTTGTAGCGCCCGCCGTTGACAATGAAAGTCGAGACGTGGCCGGACATCGCAGACCAGTGGATGTCCGGCTCCATCGGCTTCTTGAAGCGAATGGTGTCGCGCACAAACAGAAGAAAACGGCGGAAGCTGGCGATCTGGTCGAATTCCTGTTTGCCGTCGTCGCCGCCGACCTCGACTCCGTATTTCTGCATGATCAGGGGCACAAGGTTGCCGCGGTAGCGTTTGCCGTTGCGCTGAATGCCGCAGATCTTGTCGAAGAACGACGACAACACGCGGGTATAGGGATTTCGGACGCAGGTGAACGCAAAGACCTTGTGGCCCTTGACGGCTTTTTCGATCAGCGGCTGGCTCGCCTCCATCGACCATTTGTGCATTCCTGTCTGGGCGTCGTGGATATCGCCGTCATAGAAGACGCCATGGTCGGCGTAGTACATGATCTGCCCGATGGTCGAGCAGGCGCATTTGGGCACCACACGATAGACCACACTTTCGCTTTCCGTCATCCACGTCCCCGGAAAACCCATGAAACAGCGCCTCCTTGGCGTTACGTGACGTCTTGAGCGGAGACCGCTGAAAACTATCCGCAAAAAAGCAAACAAACTCTGTCTTTTCAATGTCTGATAAAGCTATCTAGGGCAACAAGAACTCGCCAGGCCCTCGAACTGTTTCAAATATGGCAAAAATCGCCTACATCCTGCTGTGCCACAAGGACCCCGAGGGGATCATTGCACAGGCCCAGCGTCTGACTGCGGCGGGTGACTGCATCGCCATCCATTTTGATGCACGCGCCGCCGCCCGCGATTTCGACAGGATCCGGGCGGCCCTTGCCAATAACCCGTCAGTCACCTTTGCCCGCAAACGGATCAAATGCGGCTGGGGCGCGTGGTCGCTGGTGCAAGCGACCATCCATGCCGTTCAGGCCGCTGTCGAGGCGTTTCCCCGCGCCACCCATTTCTACATGCTGTCGGGCGATTGCATGCCCACCAAAACCGCTGAGTATGCCCACAAATTCCTGGACGCAAACGAAGTCGACTACATCGAAAGCGTCGACTTCTTTGCCAGCGACTGGATCAAGACCGGGATCAAGGAAGAGCGGCTGATCTACCGGCACTGGTTCAACGAACGGACACACAAGAAGCTGTTCTATGCCTCGATGAACCTGCAAGAAAGGCTCAACCTGGCGCGCAAGGTTCCTGCCGACATCCAGATGCAGATCGGCAGCCAGTGGTGGTGCCTGCGGCGGCGCACCATGGAGTGGGTGTTGGATTTCATCACCAAGCGGTCCGACGTCATGAAATTCTTTTGCACGACCTGGATCCCGGACGAAACCTTCTTTCAGACCATCGTGCGGCATCTGGTGCCGGAACATGAGATTCGCAGCCGGACGCTGACCTTCCTGATGTTCACTGACTACGGGATGCCGGTGACCTTTTACAACGACCACTATGACCTGCTGGTCAGTCAGGACTATCTGTTCGCCCGCAAGATCAGCGCCAATGCCACAGACCTGAAAGACCGGCTGGGCAACCTTTATGTCACCAAAGGCGTGCATTTCGGCATTTCGGGCGAAGGGCGCAGCCTGTTCAAGTTTTTGTCGGGCCGGGGTCGGATCGGGCGCCGTTTTGCGCCGAGGTTCTGGGAGACGGAAAGCTCGCTTGGGCGCGAGAGGACTTTGCTGATGGTGACGTGCAAGAAGTGGCATGTGGCCAAGCGGCTGGTCGAGCGGGTGCGCCAGGTCACCAACATGCCGGCGGTGGATTATCTGTTCAACGAAGCCTCCACCCCGCTGCCCGACCTTGGCGGCATCCAGACCACATTGGAAAAACGCACGCGGCACCGTCGGGCGCTGGTTCGGATGCTGTTTGACTATTGGCAGACTGACAAGCTGATCGTTTGCATCGATCCGGCCAACACCGACCTCATGCAGGATTTCTACAACGACAAGGCCAAGGTGCGGCTGTTGGAAATTCAGTGCGAGTTCACCGACGACTATCTGATCGGGCATGCGCGGCGCGTCGGGTTGGCGGGCGACCGCACGCCGGTCGAGGTCATCGACCGCCTGCTGCCGACGATCCGTTATGACGTGCGGTTCGAAAGTGACCGCATCCGGGATGCCGGGTTCTCCGGTTTCTCGCGGATCAGGCAGTTGGCGACGGTGGATGAAAACACCGTGCCTTTGGCCGAATTCCTTGATATCCCGCTGGAAAAGGCGCGAGAGATTGCGGCAACCGAATATCTGTTTGTGGACTGAGCAATGGCGTACACCTACGATCCGACAAACATCTTTGCCTGCATCCTGCGTGGGGAAATCCCCAACAAGACCGTGCTGGAAAGCACCCATACGCTGGCCTTTCACGACATCCATCCTCAGGCGCCGGTGCATGTTCTGGTGATCCCCAAGGGGCCATACGTGACCTTTGACCATTTCGCCGCCGAAGCATCGGTGGAGGAGATCATGGATTTTCACCGCACCGCCGCCTCGGTCTGCACCATGCTGGGGATTGCGCCCGGTGATGGCTACCGCGGCATCACCAATGCCGGGGGGAACGGCTTGCAGGAGGTGCCGCATTACCATCTGCATATTCTGGGTGGGCGCCCGCTGGGGCGGCTGGTGGAGCGGGCCTGATTGCGCAAGGTCCGGGTCGAATGAGTTGGCCGGGCGCGGCATTGTGGGTTATGCAAGGAGATATGCCATGACCCTGATATTCAACCCCATTCCCACAGCAATCGTACGTGCTTATCAGGCGGGCGGACTTGATGCCAATGGCCAGGTGCCTGAACGCAAGGTATCGGACGGCGACGGAAACCCGTGCCGCCACTGTCTGAAAATGATCCCGGAGGGCGCCGAAATGCTGGTGCTGGCACACCGGCCCTTCCCGGCGCCGCAGCCCTATGCCGAGCTTGGGCCGATCTTTCTGTGCGCCGATGAATGCGAGGCAGGTGGCGGTGCTGCGGTGCCCGAGGTGCTGGAATCGCCCGATTACATCATTCGCGGCTATGGGGCAGATGACCGGATCGTCTATGGCACGGGTTCCGTCGTGCCGACCGTGCGGATCACGGCAGAGGCGGAGGTGCGGTTAGCTGACCCGCGCGTCAGTTATGTCCATGTCCGCTCGGCACGCAACAACTGCTATCAGGTCCGGATTGACCGTCAGTAAAGCGTATCGCCGCGTTCCAGCATAGCCACGAAATCCGCGATACGCTTCGCGCGGGTTTCGGGGCGTTTGGCGGTGGTCAGGCGGTAGTAGATGGCAAAGCGGTTGCGGGTGTTGAGGGTTTCAAGCGCCTTGGCCGCCATCGGGTTCGCGGCGACGGCATCCAGAAAGTCCTGCGGCAGGTTGGCATTCTTGCCGCCGGAATAGGCCTGCTCCCAAAGGCCATTCGCTCGGGCCAGATCCATATGCGCTTTTCCGGCGGCGGTCATCCGGCCTTCGGCAGCCAGGCGTTCGGCGGTGGCGATGTTCTTCTGGCTCCACGCGCTGCCTGGCTTGCGGGGGGTAAAGCGTTGCATCCATTGGGTTTCATTGACGGTCTTGCGGACCCCGTCGATCCAGCCATGCGCCAATGCCTCGACCACCGCCTGCTCCCAATCGATCGAGGGGGTGCCAGTGCCCTTCTTTTGGTAGAGCACCCAGACTTCTTTGGCGTCCGGGTGGTTCGCGAGCCAGTCGGACCAATCGGCAGGGGTGGTGAAAGCAATAGGGCTCAATGTGCTGCCGCCCAGTTAAGCCCCTGACCGGCCTCGACAATCAAGGGCACTTTCAGGTCAACGGCGGGGTGAGCGGCGCCTTCCATAGTGGCTTTCGCAGCCTTGATCAGCGCCGGGGCGGCGTCGGTGTCAACCTCGAACAGCAGTTCGTCGTGAACTTGCAGCAGCATCTTGGCGGGCAAGCCGGCGATGGCCTTCGGCATGCGGATCATGGCGCGGCGGATGACGTCAGCGGCGGTGCCTTGGATGGGGGCGTTGATGGCGGCACGTTTGGCAAAGCCCTGGGCGGGGCCTTTCTGGTTGATCTCTGGCGTGTGGATTTTGCGACCGAAAAGGGTTTGCACGTATTCGTTCTTCTGGGCAAAGGCGACGGTGGCGGACATGTATTCCTTGATGCCCGGAAACCGCTCGAAATAACGGTCGATGAAACCCTGCGCCTCGGCCTTCGGGATCCGCAAGTTGCGGGCGAGGCCGAAGCCGGAGATGCCATAGATGACGCCGAAGTTGATGGCCTTGGCACGGCGGCGGATGTCGGATGTCATCTGGTCAAGGGGGACGTTGAACATCTCTGACGCGGTCATGGCATGGATGTCGATACCTTGACGGAAGCTTTCCTGAAGGGCCGGGATGTCGGCGATGTGGGCCAGAATCCGCAGTTCGATCTGAGAATAGTCCAAGCTGACCAGTACCTTGCCGGGGGGCGCCACAAAAGCCTCGCGGATGCGACGGCCTTCTTCGGACCGCACGGGGATGTTTTGCAGGTTGGGGTCGGTCGAGGCGAGCCTGCCGGTGATGGCGCCAGTGATCGAGTAAGAGGTGTGGACGCGACCGGTTTCCGCGTTGACGTGATCTTGCAGCGCGTCGGTATAGGTGGATTTCAGCTTGGACAACTGCCGCCAGTCCAACACCACGCCGGGCAGCTTGTGTTCGGTGGCCAGATCCTCCAGCACGTCGGCGCCGGTGGCATAGGCCCCGGTCTTGCCCTTTTCGCCGCCTTGCAAGCCCATCTTGTCAAAGAGTATTTCGCCAAGTTGCTTGGGCGAACCCACGTTGAATTTCTCACCCGCAAGCGTCTGTATCTCCTCCTCCAGCGCCAGCATCTTCTGGGCAAAGGCGCCGGACATGCGCGACAGGGTCGCCTTGTCGACCTGGATGCCCGCCATCTCCATCTCGGCCAGAACCGAGACAAGGGGGCGTTCCATGGTTTCGTAGACGGTGGTGACGCGTGCCCGGTGCAACTGTGGTTTAAAGGTTTGCCACAGACGCAAGGTGACGTCGGCATCTTCGGCGGCGTATTTGACGGCCACGTCGATGGGCACGCGGGCGAAGGTGACCTGGGTTTTGCCGGAGCCGATCAAGTCCTTGATCGGAATGGGTTTATGGCCGAGGTAGGTTTCTGACAGCAGGTCCATGCCGTGGTTGTGCAAGCCTGCGTGCATGGCGTAGGACATCAGCATTGTGTCGTCGATGGGGGAAACATCGATGCCCAGGCGGGCGAATATCTTGGCGTCATATTTCATGTTTTGGCCGATCTTCAGCACTGCCGGGTCTTCGAGCAGGGGTTTCAGCAGCGCGAGGGCAGTCTCAAGAGCGATCTGGCCATCGGCAAGGGCATCGCTGCCGAAGAGATCGCCACCGCCTTTGCGATGCCCAACCGGAATGTAGGCAGCATGGCCCGCCTCGGAACTCATTGAAATTCCGACGATTTCGGCCTGCATTTCGTCCAGCGAGGTAGTTTCAGTATCGACTGCCAGATAGCCGCGGTCGAATGCCTTGGCGACCCATTGCGCTAGAGTGTCGGCGTCACGGATGCAGGTATATGCGGCGTGGTTGAAGGGTATTTGGTCTTGCTTGGTGATCTCTTCATGGGCGCCGACAACTTCATAACCCTTGCTGTCTTCGATTACCGGAGCCACGACTTTCAGCTTGGTGGCAATGCGGGAAGAGAGAGTGCGAAATTCCATTTCTGCAAGGAATTTCAATAGGGTATCAGGGTCTGGCTTGCGCACTTCCAGTGCGTCAAGGGTCACTTCGACAGGGGTGTCGCGTTTGAGTTGCACCAGTTGCCGCGACAGCAGGATTTGCGGGACGTTATCGGTCAGCGCCTCGCGGCGTTTGGGTTGTTTGATCTCGCCCG
>JANXPK010000582.1 GCA_025357355.1 Rhodobacterales bacterium | reverse complement strand
GTCGGCCCCGATCTCGCGGACCAACCCGGTTCCCGACAAATCCGCCGCCACCACCCGCGCCAGATCATGGGCGAGGGTGCCCGAACTGCCATTCTCGGCGATGAAATCCGGTGCCGCAAACGGCATCGGCTCGATCACGCCCGGCCCGATGTCGATATGCAAGGGCCCTGCAACAGCCATTGTCGAAAGGCTGAACAGCCCGAGGGCAAACCATAGGATAAAGGGCCGCATCATGTCCTCGCTCTTGTCAGGTCTTGTGGCATGTCAGGTTGCCCTTCATGTCGGTATTTCGGTCGCTTGTCACTTCTTCACCCCGCTGGGGTCGAACGTCAGTTCCAGATCTTTCCAGGTATCATATTTGTCGGTCGGCAGCGGAAAGCCGTCTTTGCCACAGCGGATGATCGCGCGCCGCGCCGCTTCATAGACCTGCTGGGCCGCCGCAGCGTCGCCGCCGGTCGACCCGGTCATGCGGATCGAGGCCATGTCCGGCACCCCGCTTTGCGCCACATCCACCCGCAGGGTCACCGAAACCGCCATGGCCGCCGTCGACAGCGTCCCCATGTTCCAGCATTTGCGGATGGCGACCCGCAGTCCGTCAATCTCGCCGCTGGTCATCGGCGGGCCGGACGGTGCGGGCGCGCTGGCAGCGGCCGCCACCGCCGCGTTGACCGCGGCCTGATCCGCCGCCGCCTGATCGGCGGCTGCCTTGGTGGCCTTGTCTGTTGCGGCCTTGTCCGCCGCGGCCTGAACGGCAGCCTGCTTGGCCGCCTTGTCCGTTGCGGCCTTGTCTGCTGCCGCCTGATCAACCGCAGCCGGATCGGGCGGCTTGACTGCCGCTACCTTGGGCCGCGATTGGGGCCGCTTGCTGCTGGTCGGGGCCAGTTGCGGCGCATTGTCTGGGTTGGGCTGCGCGTCAGGCGTTATGGTCGGGGCCGAGGCGTCCGGCGTCGCCGCCGGTTTTGGCGGCACTGGTGTGGTGGGGGCGGGCGTGTCCGTCTGCTTCGGGGCAGGCTGATCGGCGTTGGTCGTGGTGTCGGGCTGCTGATCGACCGGCACGTCGGTGATCTTCTGCACCGGGCGCGGCTTGGGGGTCTTGTCGCTTTGGGGCACTGCAATGGGTTGCGGCACATCGGCAGGCGGGACCGTTGGCTGCGGCACCGGATCGGGCTGCGGCACCGGGGCCACCGACACCGTCTCGGGCAGCGGCGCCGCATCGGTCGCTGGGGCAGACTGCTGCGCGGGGGGCGTGGTCGGGGCAACCGTGTCGGGCGTCGCAGGCGCGACCGGGGCGGTCTGCGCTGCGGTCGCAGGCTGTGCGACCGGCTTTGGCGCCTGATCGGCCACTTTGGGCGCTGCCGAGATCATGGCGTCGAACGCGGCCGTCGTGACGATCGACACATCGGCGACCTTGATCTCTGGCGCGCTTTGCGCCGAAAACAGCCAGCCGCCCAGCACCGCCCACAGGATCAGGCCCAGATGCCCTGCGCCCGATATGATGACGCCCCTGTTCATCGCAAGGCCCTAGTTGCCACCAAAGGACGGGCCGCCGGTGTCCGTCACCAGCCCGATATTGTTGAAGCCGCCTGCGTTCAGCGCCCCCATCAGTTGCGCCACCCGCTCATAGGTCACGGCCCCATCGGCGCGGACAAAGATCTTGTCGCCGGTCCGTTCGGCAGCGATGGCCTTGAGCTTGGGGATCAGTTCAATGTCGGCCACCTTGGTCGACTGGATCAACACCTGACCATCGGCCGTCAGTGTGATCGTCAGCGGCTCTTCCTTCTCGGTCGGCATGGCGTTGGCCGCCGTCTGCGGCAGCTTGACCGGCACGCCGACCGTCAGCAAGGGTGCGGCCACCATGAAGATGATCAACAGGACCAGCATCACATCGACAAACGGTGTGACGTTGATCTCGCTCATCGCCACCGCCCGGCCGCGATGCCTGCGCCTGTGCCCGCCGCCTGATTTCTGGATCACCCCACCCGCCATGGCTCAGGCGTCCAGCTGGCGCGACAGGATCGTAGCGAACTCGTCGGCAAAGCTTTCATAGCCGCCCAGGATATGTTCGCTGTCCGAATTCAGCTTGTTGTAGAACACCACCGCCGGGATGGCCGCGACCAGACCGATGCCGGTGGCCAGCAGCGCCTCGGCAATGCCCGGGGCAACCACGGCCAGGTTGGTGTTCTGGCTGATCGCGATCTGTTCAAAGCTGTGCTTGATGCCCCAGATGGTGCCGAAGAGCCCGATGAAAGGTGCTGTGGACCCGGTGGTAGCCAGAAACGACAACCCCTTGTTCAGCCGCTCGCTTTCCCGCGCAATCGCCACATCCATCGCCCGGTCGATCCGTGCCTGCGCCCCAGCAATCAGCCCGCCATCCGACCGGTGGCTGCGCCGCCATTCCAGCATGCCCGAGGCGAAGATCTTCTCGCTCGGCCCGTCCGGCTGTGCGCCGATCTTTTGGAACAGCTCGTCCAATGGCTCACCCGACCAGAACGCCCGGTCAAAGACGCCCGCCTCCTTGCGGCTGGCACGGAACAGGATGTGCTTCTGGATGATGATCGCCCACGACCAGAACGACATCAGCATCAGCCCGACCATCACGACCTGAACCGTCAGGGTTGCGCGCGCGAAAAGCGCGAGCAAAGAGAAATCAATCTCCTGCGCTGCCGCAAGTGTATTCGTTTCCATTGTGCCTGCTCTTGTTATTGGAACTCTGCGGTCCCTCTATGGGTGATTCTATATGGATTTGAAGAAGATTGCCAACACAACTGCGTCAGGTGGCGCATTGTTGCTGAATTCGTGACCCATCACCCGCCCGTACCCAACGGGTCAGTGCGCCGTCCCACCCAGACGCTGGCGCAGCGCCACGGGCAGCCGCGCGGGATTTCCTTCTGCCGTCAGACAAACCAGCGTCACCACGGCCGCAAACAGCTTTTCACCGTGCCGCGTCACCTCCTGCTCCAGCACGATGCGTGCTCCTGTCACGCTCAGCACCCGCGTCTCGACGGCCAGTTCATCGTCGAATTTCGCCGGGCGCAGAAAATCCGCCTCGATCCGGCGCACCGCAAACACCAGCCCCGCCTCGGCCCGCAGCCAG
>JANXPK010000558.1 GCA_025357355.1 Rhodobacterales bacterium | reverse complement strand
TTGGCGTTCTGCGCATCGAAAAGGGCCATGTCGCGGGCAATGAACTGAACGGCCAGTCGACCGCGCTCAACATGGGTCTTGGCAAGATGGTTTCCGCCAAAAAGGACGCCATCGGCGTGGCACTTTCACGGCGCGAGGGTTTGACCCGCGACGATGGCCTGCGCCTAGTCGGGGTGAAACCGGTAGACCCGGCCAAAGCCATGCAGGCAGGCTCGCACTTTCTGAAGACCGGCGCTGCTGCGACCGCCGAAAATGACGACGGCTGGCTGACTTCGATGGTCTTCTCGCCGCATCTTGGCCATCACATTGCACTTGGCTACCTCAAGAACGGCGCGAACCGCCTTGGCGAGCGGATGCGGGTGGTGAACCTTCTGAACCAAACCGAGGTCGAGGTTGAAATCACCAGCCCCCACTTCATCGACCCCGAAGGGAGCCGCCTGCGTGCTTGAACCCCTGACCCCCCTCGGCCACGCCGAACCGCACCGCGAAACCATCGGTGCCTTCACCCTGACCGAGCGCGTGGACATCGCACTCGCCTCCTTTGCCACCCGCCGCGGCCGCGACGCCGATGTCGCGCGTGCGGCTGCACAAGCCGGCATTCCGCTGCCCAACCCCGGCACTTATGCCACGGAGCAACTCGCCGCCTTCTGGCTCGCCCCCGCGATGTGGATGGTCGAGGCGCCCTTTGCCTCCTATGAAGACATCCGCGCCCATTTGTTGCAGATCTTCAACGACGCTGCTTCCATCACTGAACAGACCGACGCCTGGGTTCGTTTCGACCTGACTGCGGCCGATCTGCCAAGCCTGATGGAACGCCTGTGCAATGTCGATCTGCCTGCCGCGCCCGACGGCCATGCCACCCGCACCGTCATCGACCACCTTGGCTGCTATCTGATCAAACACTCAGCCACCGCCATCACCCTTTACGGCCCGCGTTCTTCGGCCCACAGCCTGCACCACGCCCTGACCACTGCGGCCCGATCACTGCTTTGACCGATCGGCCTTTGCCAAATACTGCCACCGGAAGCTCCAAGGTCGCCACAATCTTGCGCCCCGAAATATTTCCCTGTAGTGAAAATGGCATCGGGAAATTTCACTTGAGGCTGCCATGACCGAAGAAGCGATCCCGCTGATCCCCCGCGGCAAACCGGTCTTCAATCAGGACCCCCACCGCGTCCGCGACATATCCGAGCGCAACCTCGAGGCCGCGATTGGCCGTGAAGTGCGCAGCTTTCGCCGCCAACAGGGGCTGACCGTCGCCGACCTGGCCCAGGTCACCGGTCTTTC
>JANXPK010000549.1 GCA_025357355.1 Rhodobacterales bacterium | reverse complement strand
CCACAAGGATGTGGTGATCGACATCTTCTGCTACCGCCGCTTCGGTCACAACGAAGGCGACGAGCCGATGTTCACCAACCCGCTGATGTACTCCCGCATCCGCAAGCAAAAGACCACGCTGCAGATCTATACCGAACGCCTTGTGAAGGACGGCCTCATCCCCGAGGGCGAGATCGAGGATATGAAGGCCGCCTTCCAGGCCCGCCTGAATGAGGAATATGAGGCCGGCAAGGATTACAAACCCAACCGCGCCGACTGGCTCGATGGCCGCTGGAAATCCCTCACCACCAAGGACTTGAACAACTATCAGCGCGGCGAAACCTGGATCAAGGCCGATACCATGGCCGAGGTGGGCGCATCGCTGACCCGCGTCCCGACCGGCTTTGATCTGCACAAGACCGTCGCCCGCCAACTCGAATCCAAGCAGGCCATGTTCGCCAGCGGCAAGGGCTTTGACTGGGCCACTGCCGAGGCACTCGCCTTCGGCTCCCTTCTGACCGAGGGCTTCCCGGTCCGCCTGTCGGGCCAGGATTGCACGCGCGGCACCTTCAGCCAGCGCCACTCTGCCTTCGTCGATCAGACCACCGAGGAACGTCATTACCCGCTCAACCACATCCGCCCCGGCCAGTCGCGGTATGAGGTTATCGACTCGATGCTGTCCGAATATGCCGTCCTTGGCTTTGAATACGGCTATTCCCTCTCCGAACCCAACGCCCTGACCCTGTGGGAGGCGCAGTTTGGCGACTTTGCCAACGGTGCGCAGATCATGTTTGACCAGTTCATCTGCTC
Source organism: Rhodobacterales bacterium (assembly GCA_025357355.1). Lineage (GTDB taxonomy): Bacteria > Pseudomonadota > Alphaproteobacteria > Rhodobacterales > Rhodobacteraceae > Stagnihabitans. Next base: position 2,100 of record JANXPK010000549.1, on the reverse strand, counting down.
GGGCGAGTCGAAATGGCTCCGCATGTCCGGCCTCGTTTGCCTTCTGCCACACGGGTTTGAAGGCCAGGGCCCCGAACATTCCTCCGGTCGCGTCGAACGCTTCCTGCAATCGTCCGCCCATGACAACTGGATCGTCGCCAACTGCACCACGCCCGCCAACTACTTCCACATCCTGCGCCGCCAGTTGCACCGCGACTTCCGCAAACCGCTGATCCTGATGACGCCGAAATCCCTTCTGCGCCACCCGCTCTGCATCAGCGATGCCACCGATTTCACCGACGGTTCCACCTTCCACCGCGTCCTGTGGGATGACGCTCAGCGCGGCCATTCGACCCAGACCCTCAAGACCGACGCCCAGATCAAGCGCGTCGTCCTGTGCACCGGCAAAGTCTACTTCGACCTTCTGGCCGAACGTGACGCCCGCGGCCTGGACGACACTTACCTGATGCGCATCGAGCAGCTCTACCCGGTCCCAACCATCCCCCTCACTACCGAGCTTGGCCGCTTCAAGGACGCCGAATTCGTCTGGTGTCAGGAAGAGCCGCGCAATCAGGGCGCCTGGTCCTTCATCGAACCGGAAATTGAAACCCTGCTGACCAGGATCGGCGCCCGTCAGCCACGCCCGCGCTATGCCGGTCGCGCCGCCTCGGCCTCACCCGCCACCGGCCTCGCCTCCAAACACAAGTTCGAACAGCAATCCCTCGTCAATGACGCCCTCGGCGGAGACAGAAAATGACTGACGTAATGGTGCCCTCCCTGGGCGAAAGCGTATCCGAAGCCACCGTGTCGACCTGGTTCAAGAAACCCGGCGACGCCGTGAAACAAGACGAAATGCTGTGCGAGCTGGAAACCGACAAGGTCTCGGTCGAGGTGCCCAGCCCGGTAACCGGCGTCCTGCTGGAAATCATCGCCCCCGAAGGCGCCACCGTGGCCGCCAATGCACGGCTGGCAATTGTCAGCGAGGGCGCTGCCGCCCCCGCCGCCAAAGACAAGGTGACCAAGGCCTTGGAAAACGTGCCGTTGACCGTCGCAGAACCCTCGCTTGCGCCGATTGCCGGGCCGGAGCCGACGGTGCCGCGCGACATCGAACACGCCCCGTCCGCGATCAAAGCCATGGCCGAAGCCAACCTGACCCCTGATCAGGTCACTGGCACCGGCCGTGACGGCCGCATCATGAAAGAAGATGTCGCCCGTGCCGTCGCTACTCCGGCCGCGGCACCCACTCCGGCTGCGGCACCCATTCCGGCCCAGGCGCCTGCCGCTGCTCCTGTCTCCATCCCCCGCGCCCCAGTTCCCGCTGATGACGCCGCCCGCGAGGAACGCGTCAAGATGACCCGCCTGCGCGCCACCATCGCCCGTCGGCTCAAAGACGCCCAGAACACCGCCGCCATGCTGACCACCTATAACGAGGTCGACATGTCCGGCATCATGGCGCTGCGCAACGATTACAAGGACGTGTTCGAGAAAAAGCACGGCGTGAAGCTTGGCTTCATGTCCTTTTTCGTCACCGCCTGCTGTCACGCGCTGAAAGAGGTCCCCGAAGTCAACGCCGAGATTGACGGACAGGACGTGGTCTACAAGAACTACGTCCACATGGGCGTCGCCGTCGGCACCCCCTCTGGCCTCGTCGTCCCCGTCCTGCGCGATGCCGACCAGATGGGTTTCGCCGCCATCGAGAAGAAAATCTCCGAACTGGGCGTCCGCGCCCGCGACGGCAAGCTGAGCATGGCCGAAATGCAGGGCGGCTCCTTCACCATCTCCAACGGCGGCGTCTACGGCTCGCTGATGTCCTCGCCCATCCTGAACCCGCCGCAGTCCGGCATCCTCGGCATGCACAAGATCCAGGACCGCCCTGTCGTCGTCGCCGGCCAGATCGTCATCCGCCCGATGATGTACCTCGCCCTCGGCTACGACCACCGCATCGTCGATGGCAAAGGTGCGGTCACGTTCCTGGTCCGGGTGAAAGAGGCGCTGGAGGATCCGAGGCGGCTGTTGATGGATTTGTGATCCAAAATGGACGCGCTGGAGCGAACCAATCTGATGCTGGCGAAAATTCTAGACATGGCTATGACCAATGGCGTCAGTCATTGGTCGCTGACC
>JANXPK010000528.1 GCA_025357355.1 Rhodobacterales bacterium | reverse complement strand
GCCCTGCGCGGCGAGTATACCACCAACGTGTCCCTCCTCTGCGCGGGTATCGCGCTCGCCGCAGCCCCGATCATTGCCAGCGCAAAGCCCGCCAGCGACGAGGTCAGCAGCAGCAGAACAACAGCGCCGAGGGTCACGGTGACCGAGTTGAACAGATACTGCCCCAGATGCGCCCTGCTCCACGCGTCAACAAAGTTCTGCACGCTGGGGTCGTTCACCAGGCCGAAGCGGTTGAGGATGTAGCCCTTGTTGTCCTTCAGCGCGTTGTTGAGGGTGAAGAGCACCGGATAGACGCAGGACAGGGCCAGCAGCGCCATTGGCACCGCCGCCGCCCGCATCAGCCACTTTTCCCGAATATTGCGGATTGCCATCGCTTTACCTGTTCGCGTTGCGTGACATGATGCGGATCTTTACCCAAGCCAGCCCCGCCATCACCACGAACAGGACCATCGAGATGGCGGAAGCATAGCCGGGCCGGTTCATCTTGCCTTGCTCCATCCGGATCAGGAATTCGGGCAGGGTAGTCGCCGTGCCGGGGCCGCCAGCGGTCAGTACGTAGATCAGCCCGAACATCGACGTCAGCACGCCGATTGTCGTGACCACCGCCACAAATTCCAGAATGGGGCGCATCGCAGGCAGGATGATGTGCCACCAGATCTGATACGGTTTGGCGCCGTCCAGACGAGCGGTCTCGACCAGTTCCGAGGACACGTTGGACAGGCCGGCAAGGAAGATCAGGACGGACATGCCGAAAGTCGCCCAAAGTTCGACCACGATCAGGCTGCCCATCGCGGTCGCACCTGAGCCGAGCCAATCGACCGCATCAATCCCGATGGCTTTGAGTGCTGCGTTGAGACTGCCATCATAGCGCAGCACCACGTTGAAGATTGAGCCGATGATCGCTGCGGACAGCACGGCGGGGAAGAAATAGACCGCCCGAAACAGCTTGCCGCCCGGTACACCTTGATGGATCAGGATCGCCAGCAGCAAGGGCAGCATGACCCACACCGGCAGCGTCGCCAACAGGATCAAGGTGTCAATCAGGCTGTCGTGAAAGGCGGCATCAGTGGTCAGCTGGCGGTAGTTGTCCAGACCGACCCAGACCAAACCGCCCGGACCATCCCCGGCAGTGAAGGACAGAAGGAACCCCAAGACCAGGGGAAACATGCGAAAAAGCCCCACCAATGCGATGGCGGGCAGCACGAAATGCAGGGCTGTGCGTTGCTCGGACCGTCTGGCCACCGCGGGCTCCTTTGGGGTTTGCCGCCCGGCGAACCGGGCGGCCATGGGATTACTTGCCCACTTTGTCCATTGCGGCGGCAACGGTTGTGTCGCCATTCAGCAGCGATTGGCTCTGGCGATGCAACTCTTCCAGTTGGGCGGCAGTAGCGTTGGCGTGGGCCATCGGCACAGTCTCGCCCGCCAGACAGCCGAAGATCACCTTGGCATCTGGCGAGGTCACGGCAGAGGTGTCCATCTTGGTATTGGCTGTCACGGCGCCGGCATCATGGAAGAACACCTGCAACACGTCGGGCGAGGC
>JANXPK010000493.1 GCA_025357355.1 Rhodobacterales bacterium | reverse complement strand
CGAGGATCGAACTCCAGTGGTAAAGCCCGCCCGCCGTCGGGAATGCCGAGCCGATCTGCGCCATCTACAACGCGAAGAAGCCCGAGACGATGCAGCCGACGATCCAGGCGATGCCCGCCGAGGCCCCGCCGATCGAACCTGTCGCCTGCGAGAAGGAATTGATCGCCCCCGACAGGATGCAGATGATCGAGAAGGAAATGGCGAAGTTCGAAAACTTCGACATGGAGCGCGACAGCTCCTGAGCGTAGCCCATGCCATGCAGGATTTTTACGTCCTCATGCTTGTCCTTGTCTGAATAGTCGTCCGCGGCCATCATACCCCTCCGGTCCGGTGTTTCTTGTTGTTCTTGGTCAGGCTGCGGCCCCACGCCGCACCTGCCAGCAGAAAACCGCTTATTTTTCAGTCTGTCCAGCTTTGAATAGAACTTTACAGAGCCGGATCAGACGGTGCCGGGTTTTCGCAACGGTTTCAGCGGGATTTATGGCCGGAAAGGGCTGGCAGAGGCGGGGTTCAAGCCCTAGGTCTTGGGCAAGGCGGGGGTAGCGGCTGTGATCCTTCTTGAACATGGACCCAAGGGGCCGGTCAGGTTTGACCATGCCGAGACTATCGTCGTGGCCCATGGCGCCGATCAGATCGCCCCGGCCCTGGCCGAACTGGACGCCGCGCGCCAGTCGGGCCATTGGGTGGCGGGCTATCTTGCCTACGATGCGGGGCTGGCGTTCGAGCCGCGTCTGGCCCGGCTGATCACGGCGCAAGGGCCGCTTCTGGCGTTTGGCATCTACCGCGACCCCACGCCCTTCCCCGAACTGCAACCGGCCACGGCCCGGCTAGCCGCCCTGCGGCCGCTGGTGTCGCGTGCCGATTACAGCACTGCCTTTGACCGGGTGAAGGCCTACATCGCCGCGGGCGACTGCTATCAGGTCAACCTGACCTTCCCCATGGAAACCCGGCTTTTGTCCGGCTCGGCCCTTGATCTGTATACCGCCCTGCGCGCCCGCCAGAAGGTGGGTTTTGGCGCTTATGTCGACCTGGGCGGGCCGATCCTGGTGTCGCGCTCGCCGGAATTGTTTCTGCGGCTGGACGCGGGCGGCCGCATCGAGGCGCGGCCGATGAAGGGCACGGCGCCGCGCGGAGCCGACCCGGTCGAGGACGCGGAACTGGCCGAGGGTCTGCGCCGATCGCCCAAGGATCGTGCCGAAAACCTGATGATCGTGGACCTTTTGCGCAATGACATCGCCCGGCTGGCGCAAGTGGGCACCGTTCGGGTGCCCGAACTGTTCCACGTCGAAAGCTACGCCACCGTGCATCAGATGGTCAGCCGCCTCACTGGCCAGCTGGCGGCACCGGCATCCATGGCCCGGCTGATGCCCGCACTGTTCCCCTGCGGCTCGATCACCGGCGCACCGAAGATCAGGGCCATGCAGATCATTGCCGAGGTCGAACCTTTTGCCCGGGGCCCCTATTGCGGCGCCATCGGCTGGATGGCACCGGATGGGGCTGCCTGCTTCAACGTGGCGATCCGCACGCTGCAGGTGACGGGTGACCATGTCCGGCTGAACGTCGGCGGCGGGATCACGCATGACAGCACCGAGGGCGGCGAATGGGAGGAGGCGTTGTGGAAAGCGCGCTACGTGACGGGGCTGACGCGCCCGGCCTGAAGCTGATCGAGACGCTGGGCTGGTCGGGCGTGGACTTTCCCCGCCAGACCCTGCACCTGGCCCGCCTGATCCGCTCCGCCGCCCGGCTTGGCTGGCCGTGCGACCCCGTGGCTGTGGAGCGCGCGATGCGCGATGCCGTTCCCTCGCATCCGGCCCGGATGCGCCTGACCCTCGATGCCAAGGGCCGGATTGCCGTTGAAGCAGCACCGCTGCCCCCCGCCAAGGCCGAATGGACCATTGCCCTTTCAACCACGCGTCTGCACTCCACCGACCCCTGGCTCAGCCTCAAATCCACCCGCCGCGTCCCCTATGACACCGCCCGCGCCGCCTTGCCGCCCGGCATCGACGAGGTCATCTTCCAGAACGAACGCGGTGAGGTCTGCGACGGCAGCATCACCACGCTGTTTTTCGACCGCGGCCAAGGCCTGCGCACGCCGCCGCTGTCTGCGGGACTGCTGCCCGGCGTCCTGCGCGCCGAGCTTGCCGTGCCCGAGGAAACCTTGCTTGCCGCCGACCTGCCCCATGACCGCTTGTGGGTCGGCAATTCTCTGCGCGGCCTGATCCCTTGCCGCTTCATTTTGGCTTAAACACTTCCACCGAAGGTTCCCGGACCTACCACAGGAGCCTCCGGCGGGGATATTTATGAAAAGATGAAAGGGCGCGGGGTTGACTTGGGCTTGTCATGGCGTTCTATCGGCCCGGACCCGAAAAACCCGCCGAAGGGGACCCTGATGCACGCCTATCGCAGCCACAAATGCGCCGATCTCAACGCCTCGCATGTGGGCCAGACCGTGCGGCTGTCGGGCTGGGTTCACCGGGTGCGCGACCATGGCGGGGTGCTGTTCATCGACCTGCGCGACCACTATGGCATCACGCAGGTGATTGCCGACAATGATAGTCCCGCCTTCGCCGACATCGAGAAGGTGCGGGCCGAATGGGTGGTGTGCATCGACGGCCGGGTCAAGGCGCGCGATGCGGCGTTGGTGAACCCCAAGCTGGCAACGGGCGAGATTGAGGTCTATGCGACCGGGTTGACCGTGCTGGGCGAGGCGGCAGAGCTGCCGATGCCGGTGTTTGGCGATGTGGAATATCCGGAGGAAACCCGGCTGACCTACCGCT
>JANXPK010000482.1 GCA_025357355.1 Rhodobacterales bacterium | reverse complement strand
GTTGCCCCCGCTTGGCGTTCCGTTGCAGGCGTCATAAGGTCATCCGGCCGCCCCTACAAGGTTTGCCCATGTCCGACCTCATCGAAGAGCCGCTTGCCTCCAACGCGCCGGAATACACCGTCTCGGAGCTGTCGGGTGCGGTCAAGAAGGTCATCGAGGGCGGGTTTGGCCTGATCCGGGTGCGCGGCGAGGTGGGCCGGGTGTCGCGGCCGGCGTCGGGGCATCTGTATTTTGACCTGAAAGACGACCGCAACGTCATTGCCGCAATCAGCTGGAAGGGGCAGGTCGCGCGGATGCAGGTGCGGCCGGAGGAGGGGATGGAGGTGGTGGCGACCGGCCGCATGACCACTTTTCCGGGCCAGTCGAAATATCAGCTGATTGTCGACGATGTGGCGCCCGCGGGCATGGGTGCCTTGATGGCGATGCTGGAGAGGCGCCGGGCGGCGCTTGCGGCGGAGGGGTTGTTCGATGCAGGCCGCAAGAAACCGATCCCCTATCTGCCGGGGGTGATCGGGGTGGTAACCTCGCCCTCTGGTGCGGTGATCCGCGACATCCTGCACCGGCTGCGCGACCGCTTTCCCCGCCATGTGCTGATCTGGCCGGTCGCGGTGCAGGGCCAGGCCTGCGCGCCAGAGGTGGCGGCGGCGATCAAGGGGTTCAACGCCATTCAGCCGGGTGGTGCGATCCCGCGGCCTGACCTGATCATCGTGGCGCGCGGCGGCGGGTCGCTGGAGGATCTGTGGGGCTTTAATGAAGAGATGGTGGTTCGGGCGGCGGCGGCGTCAGAGATCCCGCTGATTTCGGCGGTCGGGCATGAGACGGACACCACGCTGATCGACTATGCCGCCGACCTGCGCGCGCCGACGCCGACGGCGGCGGCGGAACTGGCGGTGCCGGTGCGGCTGGAGCTGGTGGCGGCGTTGGATGGGCAGGGGGCGCGGCTGTCGCGCGGCTTGGCGCAAGGGCTGGGGCAGCGGATGCAGCGGCTGCGCGATCTGGCACGGGCCTTGCCCCGGCTGGACGGATTGCTGGCCGGGCCGCAGCAACGGTTTGACACCGGGGTGCAGCGGTTGGGCGGGGCATTGGGGCTGGCCACCGCGAAAAAGCGCGGGCGGTTCGAGGGGCTGGCGGCGCGGCACCGGCCCGAGGCGCTGCTGGCGATGTTCGCCCGGCGTGGCGATCGGCTGGCCGCAGCGGGCCGCGATCTGGATGGGCGGATGGAGCGGCGGGCCGAGCGGGCGCGGGCCGGTCTGGACAAATGGGCCTCGCGTCTGGCCCCGGCGTTGGGCCGTTTGATCGGCGGTGCCGGGCGCGACATTGCGAAGGGGCGTGCGCGCTTGGCTGGGCTGGCCGAGCGACTGGAGGCGGCGCCGGTCAAGCGGCTGGGCGAGCTTTCAGCGCTGCTGGAGGCGCTGGACCGGATGCGGTTGACGCTCGGCTATGCCGAGACGCTGAAACGCGGTTATGCCGTGGTTTGGGGCGACGGCGAGGTGGTGACGAGCAAGGCGGCGGCGGAAAAGGCGGCGGCGCTGGAGGTGCAGTTTCACGACGGCAAGCTGGCGCTGGGGGCGCGGCCGCGCCGGGCCAAGGGTGCGGCGGGGCCGGAGCAGGGGTCGTTGTTCTGACCCTGCGATCGGGGTTTTGGGGCGTGATCGCTCTGGATGGCAACACAGGAGATCGCGCGACGGAGGGTCGGCGCGGCCTCGCAGCCTCTGAGCAAGCGATGTCGGAGGGCAAT
>JANXPK010000453.1 GCA_025357355.1 Rhodobacterales bacterium | reverse complement strand
CTGGGGCAAGAGGGGCGCGGCGTGCGGGTGCTGATGGCGGGGCTCGATTATGAACGGGTGGTGCTGTCGGGCATCGGCACCGGCATCATGGCCGCCTGTCTGGACGAGATCATGCCCTTTCTCGCCACCCGCAAGCAATTCGGCCAGCCCATCGGCAGCTTTCAGTTGATGCAAGGCAAGATCGCCGACATCTACACCAAGCTGAACTCCGCCCGTGCCTATGTCTACGAAGTGGCCCGTGCCTGCGACCGCGGTCAGGTCACCCGCGCCGATGCGGCAGCCTGCGTGCTTTATGCCTCGGAAACGGCGATGGAAGTGGCGCATCAGGCGGTGCAGGCCATGGGTGGGGCGGGCTTCATGAACGACAGCGCCGTCTCGCGCCTGTTCCGCGATGCCAAACTGATGGAGATCGGCGCGGGAACATCCGAAATCCGCCGCATGTTGATCGGTCGCGAACTGATGGCCGCGGTGTCCTGATGGCAGTGCTGACCTCTGCCCTGTCGCCCCGGTCCGATGCCTTCATTGCCAACCGCACGACGCATGAGGCGTCACTGGTCCAGATCGCCGAGGCCGCCGATATTGCAGCTCTTGGCGGCGGCACCCAAGCCCGCGACCGCCATCTCAGCCGCGGCAAGCTGTTGCCGCGTGACCGGGTTGCCCGCCTTCTCGACCCCGCCTCGCCCTTCCTCGAGGTCGGTCTTTTCGCCGCCCACGGGCTTTACGACAACGCCTGTCCCTCCGCCGGGCTGATCGCCGGGATTGGCCGCGTGATCGGACGTGAGGTCATGGTGGTGTGCAACGACGCCACCGTCAAAGGCGGTACCTACTTCCCGATGACCGTCAAGAAACACCTGCGCGCGCAAGAGATCGCCGAACAGAACCGCCTGCCCTGCATCTATCTCGTGGACAGCGGCGGCGCCAACCTGCCCAACCAGGACGAAGTCTTCCCCGACCGCGACCACTTCGGCCGCATCTTCTTCAATCAGGCCAACATGTCGGCCAACGGCATTGCACAGATCGCCGTCGTCATGGGCTCTTGTACCGCCGGTGGCGCCTATGTCCCCGCCATGTCAGACGTGGCCATCATCGTGCAGGGCCAGGGCACGATCTTCCTCGCTGGTCCGCCCCTGGTCCGCGCCGCCACTGGCGAGATCGTCAGTGCCGAAGACCTCGGCGGCGGCGATGTCCACACCCGGCTTTCCGGCGTCGCCGACTACCTCGCCCAGAACGATGCCCATGCCCTCGACCTCGCCCGGCAAACCGTAGCCAGCCTGAACCTGCCTACACGCCCCTCCGAACTTGCCCTGCTGCCCCCCGAAGAGCCGCTCTTCGACCCCGCTGAAATCCTCGGCGTGGTCCCCGCCGACCTGCGCACCCAATACGACATCCGCGAGGTGATCGCCCGCCTCGTCGATGGCTCACGCCTTGATGAGTTCAAGGCCCGCTACGGAACCACGCTGGTCTGCGGCTTTGCCCATGTCATGGGAATGCCCATCGGCATCATCGCCAACAATGGCGTATTGTTTTCCGAGGCCGCCCTCAAAGGCGCCCATTTCGTCGAACTGTGCAGCCAGCGTCGCATCCCCCTGGTCTTCCTGCAGAACATCACTGGCTTTATGGTCGGTCGCGCCTACGAAAACGCCGGCATCGCCAAGGACG
>JANXPK010000422.1 GCA_025357355.1 Rhodobacterales bacterium | reverse complement strand
GCGATCTGTTTGCTGGTGCGGCCATATGCATGGGGTCTGCCAATTTTTTGCGCTGCAATTTCCGAAAGCGAGTCAATCTGTCAAGGGCTCGCTTCAGCGGATCAGTAGAGTTTCTTGCCTCCGAATTCTTTGGTACGGCGACTCTTCATCAGACCAAGTTCGGCAGCAGTGCCAACTTTGAGAACGCGATTTTCCGAGAGGGCGCGGATTTTGGGGCATCAGTCTTTTCAGACTTCACACATTTCCAGGGGGCCAAGTTTCACGCCAAAAACGATACAAACAAACAAAACCTTTCCTTTGCTAATTGCGCATTTGAGAAGCCTGCAAATTTTCAAGGGGCGAAGTTCTTCGACAAATACCCAAATCTATCGGCAACCTTCTTTCACGACATCACGTCGTTTACGGCTGACCCAAAGAACTGGCCGTCCACAAACCCAAAGGATTTTGCTCAGGCCAAAGCAGCCTGCGGAAAGATTAGGCATGTGCAAGGCAAGCAGGGGTTGGCGGAAGAGGAACATTTCTTTTACCGGCGCGAGATGGGGTTTGCGGGGCAGAGCGGGCCGATTTTGCAGCGGCCATTGTTCTGGGCGTTTGGATGGTTTTCAGAGTATGGGTATGGCATCTTGACGCCTGTCATGTGGCTACTGTTGGTGATTGGATTGGGGGCGTTCGTGTTGGGTGTGGATTTGATGGGCGGACCGCACGAGATCAGCTACCTTCAAGCCCTTGGGCTGTCGTTTTCGAATGTTTTCAATATTTTGGGTATTCAGAAGACGAATTTTGCACCGGACTTCATGATGAACCTTCCGCAAGAGCTGCAATTCCTTTCGGCGCTGGAGACGGTGGCCGGGGTGATCCTGTTGTTCTTCCTGGGTCTTGGCTTGCGGACACGGTTCCGGTTGCGGTGAGGTTGGCAAGAGTCCGGGTGAACCCCGACTTTCTGGCGGCGCGGGCGATTTCATGCCTTGTAGGCGAGCCAGCCGCGGAAGGTGAAGGCGGCGTAGAATTGCGTGATGGTGGTGGCGGGAGCGCGTTCGGCGAGCAGGATGGCGGTCATGGTCTGCAGGGCGTGGTAGCCCGGGACTTGGCGCAGCGGACCCTCGGCATAGCGGGCGGCGGCCTCGGGGTCGGAGAAGGGGGGCAAAGGGACCTCTGATTGAGCCGTGGGGCCGAGGATACTTGGGTTTGGCAGGGAATGCACGGCGGGTTTGCTCCTCTTGAAGTCGTCAGGGGAAATGACATGTATAACGAAAGCGGAATGTGTTGGGGGCTGCTATGCCGGATTTTGTCAGACTGACCTGCGCCATATGTGGGCAAGGCAACCGGGTGCCGGTGGTCAAGCTGGGCGAGGGGCCGAAATGCGGCTCTTGCGGCGAGGCGCTGATGGACGGCAGGGTCGCGGAGTTCGATCTGGCGGGGCATGACAAGGCTGTGCGGGCCGACGACGTGGCGACCATCGTGGATTACTGGGCGCCATGGTGCGGACCGTGCCGGATGATGGCACCGGAATATGCCAAGGCGGCGAAGGCTTTGACGGGTCGCGTCCGGTTTGCCAAGATCAACACCGAGGATCATCCGGCGGTATCGGAGCGGCTGGGGATCAGGGGCATTCCACTGTTGATCCTGTGGCACAAGGGACGCGAGGTGGCGCGACTGGCGGGCGCGCGTCCGGCGGCGGAGATCGAGGCCTTTGTGCGCAGCAAAGTCGCTGTTTCGGCGTAACCTGCCCGGGGTTGCGGCTTGACCCAAGGCTGGTGTAAGCCCGTGCCCGCAATACGGGATCGGAGTACGGGTCATGGCAGGCCATTCAAAATGGGCGAACATCCAGCACCGCAAGGGCAAGCAGGACAAGTTACGCTCCAAGATGTTCTCCAAACTGGCCAAGGAGATCACTGT
>JANXPK010000356.1 GCA_025357355.1 Rhodobacterales bacterium | reverse complement strand
GCAATCTCCGACTATTCCAGTCGGATATGCGCTTTGGCCTTGGCGAAGTCAAGGTTTGGAATCATTCTAACAGTGCAAAGCCACCTGACCGCAAGCCTTTCGCCCGCGAATTCCGCTTCGGGCAAACGTTGAAATCAGGTTATTAGGAAATTTTATGTCGTTGTTTATCAGTGTGTTACATGGTGGTCCGAGGTTCGGACCACAGAAGCTAACTCAACCTCTCCGGCAGCACAAACCCCAGCAACATCTCTGCAACCGCAACCGGCCGCTTGCCCTCGCGCTGCGCTTCCAGCACCTCGACAGCCCCTGACCCGCAGGCGACCGTCATGCCGTGCAGCACCTCCCCTGGACTGCCCTCTCCCGTACCCACCCGCGACCTTAACAACTTGACCCGCTCGCCCGCCACTTCCGTCCACGCCCCCGGAAACGGCGACAGGCCACGGATCTGCCGATCCACCTCAATCGCCGGACGCCCCCAGTCCACCCGCGCCTCGGCCTTGTCGATCTTGGCGGCATAGGTCACTCCCACCACAGACTGCACCTGCGGCACCAACCCCGCCAACCCCTCCAACGCTTCCACGATCAACGCAGCCCCCATCGCGGCCAACCGGTCGTGCAGCTCGCCCGTCGTCTCCTCATCCCCGATCGGTGTGGCCGCCCGCAGCAGCACCGACCCGGTATCCAGGCCCGCCTCCATCCGCATGATGCAGACGCCGCTTTCCCGGTCCCCCGCCATGATCGCCCGGTGGATCGGCGCCGCCCCCCGCCAACGCGGCAACAACGAGGCGTGGATGTTCAGACAACCGAACGTCGGCACCGCCAGAACCGCCGGCGGCAGGATCAGCCCATAGGCCGCCACCACCGCCACATCGCACCCCAGTGCCGCAAACTCCGCCCGCACCTCGGCACCGCGCAACGAGGCCGGATGCCGCACTGCAATCCCCAACTCCTCAGCGCAAACCTGCACGGCACTCTTGCGGTCCGCCTTGCCCCGCCCGGCCGGGCGTGGCGGTTGAGTATAGACCGCAACCACCTCATGCCGCGCCGCCAGCGCCTGCAACGCGGGCACCGAAAACTCCGGCGTGCCCATAAACACCAGCCTCATCCCCGCCTCCGCGCCTTGACGGCCTTGGCCAGCAACATCTGGCGCTTGAGCGGCGACAGGTGGTCGAAATACATGATGCCGTTCAAATGGTCGATCTGATGCTGCACCGAGGTCGCCCACAGATGGACAAAGTCGCGCTCCTCCACCGCTCCATCCGCATTCATATACCGCACCGTCATCGCCCGCGGCCGCGAAATCACCGCAGATACACCCGGCAAGTTCGGGCTCGCCTCCTCATGGTCGCGCGTCTGGACCGAGGCGTGCAGCACCGCAGGGTTCGCCAGCAAGATCGCCCGTCCCCGCCCCTCCGAACAATCAACCACCGCCAGCCGCAGCGGCACCCCAACCTGCACGGCAGCAAGCCCGTAACCGGGCATCGCATCCATGACCTCGACCATTTCGGCCCACAGGGCGCGTATCCCGGGCGTGATGCCCGTGACCGCTGCAGCGGGTGTCTGCAGGATCGGATGTGGATAGGGCAGACACGTCCTCATCCAAGCGCCCCGGCTTCCGCGATGGCACGGGCTTCAGCGACGGCACGGGCTTCCGGCGACAGCCGATCCAGTGTCAGGATGCCGTTCAGATGGTCAATCTCATGCTGAGCACAGATGGCGCGAAACCCCGACAACCTTTGTGCGGCGATGGCCCCGTCGGTCGTTATCCAGCGCAGGATGATCTCGCTGGCCCGCGCGACCTCGGTCACAATACCCGGGATCGACAGACAGCCTTCCGGCCCGCTGACCATGACCTCTGACCGCCAGATGATCTCCGGGTTGATGAAAACCGCAGGCGCCTCGGCTCCGGTCTTCCAAGTCGCGTCCATCACGAAGATGCGGGTCAACACCCCGACCTGCGGTGCCGCAAGGCCACGGCCCTCAGCGGCATACATGGTTTCCAGCATGTCCCGCGCCAGCCGCAGCGTGCTGTCATCGACGCTGGCCGTGGCGCATGGGATGGATAGACGAGGGTCGGGCCATTTCAAGACCGTCAACACCGCCATCACCGGGCCTCGCGGGCGCGTTCGCGTTTCAGCTTTTCCATCTTGCGGGTGATCAACTGGCGTTTCATCAGGCCCAGATAGTCGATGAACAGTTTGCCATTCAGATGGTCGATCTCATGCTGCACGCAGGTTGCCCACAGCCCGTCAAAGGTCTCTTCCTGCGTGGCTCCCTCCGGGTCCATCCAGCGCACCGTCGCCTTGTCCGGCCGCTGCACATCGGCATATTGCTCGGGGATCGACAGACACCCCTCCTCATAGGTATGAAGCGTGTCAGAGGTCCAGACGACCTCGGGGTTGAACAGGATCAGCGGTCTTGGCGCGTCCGGCGCCTTCATGCAATCCATCACGATCAGCCGCCGGGTAACGCCAACCTGCGGTGCCGCAAGGCCAATCCCCGGTGCGTCGTACATCGTCGCCAGCATATCGGCGGCCAATGTGCGCAAATCACTGGTGATCTCCTGCACGGGATCACACAGCTTCTTGAGCCTTGGGTCAGGGTGGATCAGGATGGGGCGGATCATCCCCGGGATTTACGGTGCGGGCGGGTTTGGTGCAAGAGGGTCAGGGTGTGGCGTGGCTGGAAAACAGATTTCCATATTGTGGCTATTATTCGCCATAATGTTCCAATATAGTGATCAAAATAGGGAAGACTTACCAAAACAACTAATGTAATTGGAATATCATACCACAAAAGGCAGCAGGAAACCATGGACTTTGACACGCAGATCAACCGCCTCGGCAGCCATTCGGTGAAATGGGACATGATGGAGCCGATGTTCGGCGTGCCGGCCTCGGATGGCATCGCGATGTGGGTGGCCGACATGGAGTTCCGCCCGCCGACCTCGGTGCAACAGGCGCTGGAGCGGATGCTGGCCCACGGCCTTTACGGCTATTTTGGCGACGACGCGGCCTATCTGGCGGCAATCCGCTGGTGGATGCAGACGCGCCACGGTTGGGACGTGCCGAAAGAGGCGATCTTCACCACGCACGGTCTGGTCAACGGCACCGCACTTTGCATCGACGCCTTCACCGGGCCGGGTGACGGCATCGTGCTGACCACGCCCGTCTATCATGCCTTTGCCCGCATCATCAAAGCCGCCGACCGCCGGGTGGTCGAATGCCCGCTTTCCCTGGTGAGCGACCGGCAAGACATGGACTTCGCCGCCTGGGATGCCCGGATGACCGGGTCCGAGACCATGATGATCCTGTGCTCGCCCCACAATCCGGGTGGCCGCGTCTGGACCCAAGCCGAACTGCGCGGTGTCGCCGACTTCTGCAAACGCCATGATCTGCTGCTGGTATCCGACGAGATCCACCATGATCTGGTGATGCCCGGCAACAAGCACACCGTGATGGCCAACGCCGCCCCGGACATTGCCGACCGCCTGGTGATGATGACCGCCACCACCAAGACCTTCAACATCGCGGGCGCCCATATCGGCAACGTGATCATCACCGATCCCAACCTGCGCGCGAAATTTGGCCAGACCATGATGAAGATGGGCATCTCGCCCAATTCCTTCGGCATGTTCATGGCCACCGCCGCCTATAGCGCCGAGGGTGCCGCCTGGGTCGACGCGCTGACCCTTTATCTCGATGCCAACCGCAAACTTTTCGACGCCGGGGTGAATGCCATTCCGGGGGTGCGGTCGCTGCCGCTCGAAGCGACTTACCTCGCCTGGGTCGATTTCTCCGGCACCGGAATGTCGCCCGAAGAATTTACCACACGTGTCGAGAAAGTCGCAAAGATCGCCGTCAACCATGGCGCGAGCTTCGGCAAAGGCGGCGAATCGTTCCTGCGCTTCAACATCGCCTGCCCGCGGGCTCAGGTGGCCGAAGCCGTCGCCCGCCTACAGGCCGCCTTCGCCGATCTGCAATAGGCTCAGTTGCGCGTCAGATACCCAACTGGCGCGTTTTCGTCGCGCCAGAAGTCCAGCGGCGCCTTGTCGTTCACGATGGTCGAGCGTTTGAAATCGCAGACCAGCTCATCGCCTTCGGCCACCGACGCCACGATAAGGCATTGAAAGATATGACGCGCGCCGTCGTAGACATCGACCAGCCCGCGCAGATGCGGCGTCAGCTTGGCGTCCAGCGCCATGCCATCATGCCAGAACCGCAGCACCGGAAACACTGCCCCACCGACCTGCACCCGCAGCCGCGACTTGCGGCGCTGTTCGGACTTGCGCGCGGCCTCCAGCCCTTCACGAACCTCTTTTGACAAAAAACTCAACATGATCCACCTCACCCCGACCCAATCATGATCCGCAGCGCGCAATTTTCAAGCTAGCTGCGCGATGTGACCTTTTTGCGATATCGCCGTGGCGAAGATGTAACGATGCCCCCCAGCCCTGCGCCGGATATTCCCGGGCGATGACACAAATGTTTGCCCAGAACGCCCCGCCTGTGGGATAGAGAGACCAAGTTCACGCGGAGCCACCCCATGCGTCTGTCAACGATTGCCCTTCTTGCCAGCCTGTCCACCAGCCCGGCGCTGTCTGCTCCCTGCGGCGGCGATTTCAACGATTTCCTGCACGCCATGGCCGCCGAGGCCAAAGCCGCCGGGCTCCCCGACGCCGCCATCCATGCCTTCCTTGATGGGTCAGAACGCGACCCCAACGTCATCCGCGCCGACCATGGTCAGGGCATCTTCCGCAAGACCTTCGTCGAATTCTCGCAAAGCCTGATCAGCAAGGGGCGGCTCAGCGGTGCACTCAGCTATTCCAAGAAATACGACGCCGCCTTCACCCAGGCCGAGCAGAAATATGGCGTCTCGCGCGGGATCATCCTGGCGTTCTGGGCCTTCGAGACCGATTTTGGCCAGGTCCAGGGCGATTTCAACACCCGCAACGCCCTTTTGACTTTGGCGCAAGACTGCCGCCGCCCCGATTTCTTCCAACCGCAAGTCCTCGCCGCAATCTCCCTTGCCGCACAGGGCAGCTTTGATCCCGCGACCACCACTGGCGCGTGGGCGGGCGAGATCGGCCAGGTGCAGATGCTGCCCAAGGACATCCTTGAACGTGGTGTCGACGGTGACGGCGACGGCAAGATCACGCTTAAATCCTCGGCCCGTGACGCCATCCTGTCTGCGGCCCACATGCTGCAATTCTACGGCTGGCGCGCGGGCGAGCCCTGGCTGCAAGAAATAACGCTGCCTGCCAACCTTGATTGGTCCAAGACCGGTCTCGATACCGAACTGCCCACCTCGCAATGGGCCGCCATGGGCGTGCGGGCGCGTCAGGGCAATCTGGCCGACCTGCCCGCCTCGATCTTGTTGCCACAGGGCCGCAAGGGTCCGGCCTTCATCACCTATCCCAATTACAAAGTCCTGTTCGAATGGAACAAAAGCTTTGTCTACGTCACCACTGCGGCCTATTTCGCGACCCGGATCCAAGGCGCCGCAGCCTATGATGCGGGCAACGCTGACCCGGCCTTGCCCCTCGACAGCATGATAGCTCTGCAAAAGAAGCTTGCCGCCAAGGGCTTTGACGTGGGCAAGATCGACGGCATCATGGGTGCCGCCACCCGCAAGGCGGTGCAGGCCGAACAGCATCACCTCGGCCTGCCTGCCGACGGCTGGCCAACCCAGGCCCTGGTGGATGCCGAATGACCCAGCCCGCATTCCAGATCGGCAACCTGGGCGAAATCGCTGTCCGCTGCCGCGACCTTGCGGCGATGACGGCTTTTTACCGCGACATCCTGCGTCTGGAACCCTTGGGCGACCACGCAGGCTCGATCCGCTTCTTCCGTCTCGCCACCGGCTACCATGGCCATACCCAGGTCCTTGCCCTTTTCGCCCATGATGCGCGGCACGAGGGGCAACCCCTCCCCTTGCCTTCGGCGGGCGAGGCTTCCAGCCTGCATCACATCGCCCTTGGCATCGCCGCCCATGACCAACTGGCCGCGCAATGCTGGCTCTCGGCGCAGGGCTATCCCGCCCAGTACCAGGCCTTCCCGTGGATCGGCTGGCGTGGCCTCTTCACCGTCGATCCCGACGGCAATACCGTCGAGCTTGTGGCCCATGTTGGCAAGGCCGAGCCGGTGACGACCGCCGAACTGACAGCCGCCCTGCCAGGCATCCTCGCCGCCCCCAAAACCGATGCCCCCATCGCCAGCCTGTGCCTGCGACCCGACTATGGCAAACGCCTGTTCCCCGCCCGCATCACCATGACCCGCTCCGGCGGCATAACGGGCGAGCGTTGGGCCACTGCCCCCTGGCTGAAACTGCCCGATGGCCGCCCCGACCCGCGCATCCAGGTCTCGATCCTGCCCTTGCGGATGCTGGAACTGGTCTGGCGCGACCGCGTGAACACCCCGCATCCCGGCGACCCGATCATCGCACACCTCGATTGCTCGCTGGCGAACCTGCCAACCGGCAGCCTCATTCAGACAGGCACCGCAGTCCTGCGCGTCTCCGATCAATTCAACGCCGCCTGTGCCAAGTGGAAAGTGCGCTATGGTGCCGACGCCCGCGCCTTCATCGACGCGCCCGGCCATCCCGACCTGCGCCTGCGCGGGGTTCTGTGTTCGGTCGAGCAGGATGGCGAGGTCACGCTGACCGACCGGCTGCAGGTTCTCAGCCGAAATTAGTTGTTAAGATTTGCCGCGAACTTCGCCCTTTAGCCAATTGGAAAGGTCATTCTGGCAGCCTTGCCCTTGGGTAGTGTGAACTGAACTTGGGTGGGTTGAATGGCATACGCTTTTCCGGGCGAAGGCGCTCTGGACTATTTTCCGTGCAATTATGGGACATCGCGGCTGTTGTTTCGGGGACCACGCCGCTCCCTGCATCGACCCTACATCGCCTTTCTCGGCGGGACAGAGACTTACGGCAAATACGTGCCGGAACCCTTTCCCGACCTGGTCGAGGACGAAACCGGCTTCACCTCGATCAATCTGGGCTGCGTTAACGCCGGCCCCGATGTGTATCTGTCCGAGCCAGAGGTGACCCGGATCGCCGCCGAGGCTGAGGCTGTGGTGCTGCAGATCGTCGGGGCCTGCAACCTGTCGAACCGTTATTACACGGTCCATCCGCGCCGCAACGACCGCTTCATCGCGGCAACACCACTGCTGAAAAGCCTCTATCCCGATGTCGATTTCACCGAGTTCAACTTCACGCGGCACATGCTGACCGCCTTGGAGTCCGCGTCCCGGGATCGCTTCGAGGTCGTGGCCGAAGAGCTGCACCGCGCCTGGGTCGAGCGGATGCTGGCCCTCCTCGGCCAATTGCCCCGCCGGACCGTTCTGCTGTGGCTGTCGGATGAAGCGCCACCACCCAAGGGACGCCGCAGCGCCCTCAAACAGAACCCGGTTCTGGTCGACCGCTCCATGCTGGCCGAGATCCTGCCAGCCGCAATGTCCTACGTCGAAGCGGTGGCCAGTGCCAACGCCCGCGCCCAAAACCTCGAAGGCATGGCCTTTGCCGCTCTGGAATCGCTCGCCGCTGCCGCGTCGCCAGGCCCGTCGGTCCACCGCGATGTCGCAGCCAAGCTGGTCGATGCGCTCGACACAGTGCTCAGATGAAACAGGCGGGCGCCTGACGCCCGCCCCACACCCCGTAGGGTGCGCATTCATTGCGCACCTTGGCTCAGAGCTTTTCGATCAACTCCGGCACTGCGGCGAACAGATCGGCGACCAGCCCGTAATCGGCAACCTGAAAGATCGGCGCCTCTTCGTCCTTGTTGATGGCGACGATGACCTTGCTGTCCTTCATTCCCGCCAGATGCTGGATCGCCCCGGAAATCCCCACCGCCACATACAGCTTCGGCGCCACCACCTTGCCGGTCTGGCCGACCTGCCAGTCGTTCGGTGCATAGCCTGAATCCACCGCCGCGCGCGATGCCCCCACGGCCGCATTCAGCTTGTCGGCCAGCTTCTCGATCAGATCGAAACTCTCCTTCGACCCCACGCCCCGCCCGCCCGACACCACGATCCCCGCCGACGTCAGCTCTGGCCGGTCCGAGGTCGCAACCCGGTCCACGACCCAGGCCGACAGGCCCACGTCGCCCGGTCCGCCGATCTTCTCAACCGCCGCCGCTCCACCGGCCCCAACGGCAGAAAACCCCGCCGTGCGCACGGTAAAGACCTTCTTGCCATCCGCCGACCGCACCGTCTGCACCGCGTTCCCGGCATAGATCGGGCGCTCAAACGTGTCCGCATCCACCACCGCCGTCACGTCCGACAGCACCATCACGTCCAGAAGGGCGGCGACACGCGGCAGGATGTTCTTGTTGAACGCGGTCGCAGCCCCCGTGATGTGGCTGTAGCCCGGCGCCAGACCGGCCACCAGCGCCGCCGTCGCCTCGCCCATGCCATGACAATAGGCGTGGTCGTCGGCAAACAGCACCTTGGTCACCCCTTGCAAGGTCGCGGCCTCGGCGGCGGCAGTGTCGCCCCCCGTGCCCGCGACCAGCACATGCACCTCGCCCAGCGCCTGAATGGCCATCAGCGTCTTTGCCACCGCATCGGTAGCCAGATGACCTTCATTCACGTCCGCTATCAACAGCACGGCCATCTCAGATCACCCCCGCTTCGTCACGCAACTTCGCAATCAGCTCGGCGACCGAGCCGACCCGCACCCCCGCCTTGCGCCCCGCCGGTTCCACCGTTTTCAGCACGGTCAGACGTGGTGCCACATCCACCCCGTAATCGGCGGGCGTCTTCAGCGCCATGGGCTTGGCTTTGGCCTTCATGATGTTGGGCAGGCTGGCATAACGCGGCTCGTTCAGCCGCAGATCCACCGTCACGATCGCCGGCATCTTGACCGAGATCTGCTGCAAACCGCCGTCAACCTCGCGCGTCACCACGGCATTGCCGCCGTCGATATCCAGCTTGGAAATGAAGGTCGCCTGCGACCAACCCAAAAGCGCCGCCAGCATCTGGCCCGTCGCATTCATGTCGTTGTCGATAGCCTGCTTGCCGCACAGCACCAGCCCGGGCGCCTCGGCCTTCACCACCGCCGCCAACAGCTTGGCCACCGCCAAAGGCTCGATATCGGTATTCACATTGTCGGCCGCCTCGATCAGAATCGCCCGGTCCGCCCCCATCGCCAAAGCGGTCCGCAGGGTCTCCTGCGATTGCTTCACGCCGATCGACACCACGATGATCTCGGTCGCCACACCCTTTTCTCTCAGCCGGATCGCCTCTTCCACCGCAATTTCGTCAAAGGGGTTCATCGACATCTTCACGTTGGCCAGATCGACGCCCGTGCCATCCGCCTTGACGCGCACCTTCACGTTGTAATCAATCACCCGCTTGACAGGCACCAGCACCTTCATCGCGCAAATCTCCCTGAACAGGCCGCCGGTTTTGAATCGGGGGCCGAAGCAAACTCAGGTTGCCTCATAAACTGTCGGGGCGGGGCGCAACAGGCCAAAATCGACATGGGTTGTCGCGGCGACGCCACGTCGGGTTACTGCAATCACCGTGGCTGGGTCAATTGTGGTCAAGACAAGACCAGCGCTGCATGGCAATCCTAATGACACGGAGGATCCAATGTCAGTGGTCGGCAAAGCCCTGTGGCTCATCGAAAGCAACCTGTCAGAGGAACTGAACCTGAACGATATGGCCAGCGCTCTGCAGGTGACGCCGTTCCATCTCGCCCGCGCCTTCGTGCAAACCACAGGTCTTCCGATGATGCGCTATGTCTGGCGCCGCCGTCTGACCCGCGCGGCCGAAGCGTTGGCTCAGGGCCCAGCTTCGGTCCTGACCATTGCACTCGACGCCGGTTACGCCAGCCACGAGGCCTTTGGCCGCGCCTTCCGCGCCGAATTCGGGCTGACGCCCTCCGCCCTGCGCGACAGCAGTGTGCTGGCGACACTGCCCCTGACCCCCTCACAACATCCGAGGTCCAAAATGCCCGAAGTCCTGCAAGCCCCGAAAGTCGAGGTCATGCCAACCCGCCGTTTCGCCGGCCCGGCGAAACG
>JANXPK010000345.1 GCA_025357355.1 Rhodobacterales bacterium | reverse complement strand
CCGATGAAGGCTCCCCCGGAGCCTTCATCAGACGGTCCTCTGGTGCGTGTGGCGAAGGCGGCCTTGCTGATCAAGCGGCCATCGTGATGTTTCCACCAAGAGACGTCGCGACCTAGCGGATCAACTTGAAGAACCGGTCCGGCCGCCAGGTCCAGAAATAGAACAGCGATGGGCCCGCGGACGAGAACAGTGCCACGTCGGCCCGGCCGATCAGGTTCTCATAAGGCACAAAACCCAAGCCGCCCATGTCTTGCGAAAAGCGGCTGTCTTCGGAGTTGTCGCGGTTGTCGCCCATGAAGAAATACATGGCCGGGGGCACCTCGAACACCGGGGTGTTGTCGGCAAAGCTGTCATCCTCGATGTTCAATACATCGTGTTGCACCCCGTTCGGCAAGGTTTCGACAGCGCGGGCGCGCGTGCAGATATCGCCATCCTTGACCTGACCGTTCTGACAGCGCGGACGGTTGGCCATTGAGCCTTGCGGGCCCATCACCTCGGAAAAGGTGCCGGCCGGGGTTTGCGGCGCCACAACGTCGTTGATGTACAAAAGCCCGGCGCGCACCTGAATCCGGTCGCCAGGCAGGCCGATCAGACGTTTGACCAGAACTTCATGGCTGATCGGGTGACTGAACACCACGACATCGCCGCGCTTGGGCTCGGAGCCCAGGATGCGGCCAGAGATCGGGCAGGCGTCGAAGGGACAGGAATAGCGCGAATAGCCATAGGCCATCTTGTTGATGAACAGAAAATCACCAACCAGCAGGGTGTCCTTCATCGATTCGGAAGGGATCCAGAACGGCTGAAAGAACAGGGTGCGAAAGAGCCCGGCGATCACCAGCGCCCAGACCACGGTCTTGATGGTTTCGACGATGCCACCATGCCGGGCGGCTTGCGGCGTAGGGTTGCTGGCCATGGCGGGCTTTCTGAGGAACCTGGCGCTTAATGAGTGGGCGGAGGGGGCGAAGTCAAGCGGGCCCTGGCTTTTCGGCATGCCCGAGCTTTTCGGCAGGCAACGGCCGCGCCTCGATCAGGACAAAGGCCTGCGCCCAGGGGTGGTCGTCGGTCAACGTGACGTGGATCACCGCTTCGTGACCGGGCGGCGTCATTGCGGCCAGCCGTTCGGCGGCCCAACCCGTCACCTTCATCACCGGCTGACCCGAGCGAAGGTTGCTGACGGCCATGTCCTTCCAGCTTATCCCCATCCTCAGCCCGGTGCCCAAGGCCTTGGAGCAGGCTTCTTTGGCGGCCCAGCGCTTGGCATAGGTGGCGGCAATGGCACGCGGGCGGGAATGGGCCTTGGCCTGTTCGCGTTCGGTGAAGACACGGTTGAGGAATCGCTCGCCAAAGCGGGCAATGGTGCCTTCGATGCGTTCGATATTGGCCAGATCGGTGCCGATGCCAAGAATCATGGCGCTCCTGCTGCAAACGGCGCCGACGGGCGCCACGTCAAGCTAGACACGGTGGCCAAAGGCGCGTCAATCCGCCGCTGTGGCGACTGTCCGCCGCTGCGCTTGCGGTTCACGGGCGGGAACCCGCGTACACCTTTGGTTGTAATATACCCTTCGGTATAGGCAGTTGCACCCATAGAGTAATGGAATCATTAGGCTTTCTTCGGCATCTGGCGGCGCGGGCAACCAAGCCCGAGCAACTTTGGAGCAATCGATGACTCATTTCCCGCGCACACTGACTGTCCTGGCCACTGGCCTGTTTCTGACCATGTCCGGTACGGCCTTTGCCGCCGAAGTCAGCACGATCAACGTCTCTCTGTGGGACAAGGGGCCGGATTCGGCCACGCCCGATGACGCGCATCCGATGGGCTATGGCAGCCACGGCGCCATGAACATGGCGATGCTGGGGGTCAAGACCGATCTCGACTCTGTGCCAGCCGGGATGGTGACCTTCAAGGTCACCAATGCCTCAAAGGACATCGTGCACGAGATGATCCTGTCGCCGCTGCCCAAGGACGGCCCGCTGCCTTACCTCGCCGCCGACTACAAGGTGAACGAAGACGCGGCAGGCCATCTGGGCGAGGTCAGCGAACTCGACCCCGGTGCCACAGGCGCGCTGACGGTTGCGCTCAGCCCAGGAAGATACATCCTGTTCTGCAACATCCCGGCACATTACATGAACGGCATGTGGACGGTGATCACGGTCAAATAAACCGGCCGTTTCACTTGACCCATGTCATAGTCGCCCCTCCGCCCAGGGCCTAAAAGGGCCTTGGGCGCGAACGCCCGCGCATGAGAGGAATGACGAAAATGGCATTTACAAGACGCACAGCGCTTGGTGCAGCAGCTGCAAGCGCAATGCTGGTGTTCATGGGAACAGCGGCTTTTGCAGGCGACATCGTGGTTCACGTCGAGCTGTGGGACAAGGGCCCGGACTCGGCCACCATGACCGATGCGATGATGGCCAACGGCGGCAAGCTGGTTGCCGATCCGGCCGCAGCGACAATGGGCATCAACATCGACCAACGCGAAGTTTCTGCCGGAACCGTGGTGTTCGCAGTGGTCAATAACAGCAAGGATATCATCCATGAGATGATCCTTTCGCCGCTGCCCAAGGACAAGAAAGAACTGCCCTATGTCAAGGACGAGAACCGCGTCGGCGAGGACGAGGCGGGCCATCTTGGCGAGGTGTCCGAGCTTGACCCGGGTGCCAAGGGTGCGCTGACGGTTGATCTTAAGCCCGGCGACTACATCCTCTACTGCAACATCCCCGGCCACTTCGCCGGCGGCATGTGGACGCTGATCACGGTCAAGTAAGGCGTTTGCACCAAGGCACTTCCGCAGGATGGCTCAATGCCCATCCTGCGGGCGGGCCTGATCCATCCGGCGGCGCATTTCCAGGATGGCGTCCTCAAGCCCGACGAAGATCGCCTCGCCAATCAGGAAATGGCCGATGTTCAACTCCATCACCTCGGGGATCGCGGCGATAGGGGCGACGTTGTCATAGGTCAGGCCGTGACCGGCATGTACCTCCAGCCCCAGCGAATGCGCCAATGCGGCACCCTTGCGCAAGGCGGTCAGTTCGGCCTCCGCCGCAGCGGAATTTCCGTCGGCATGCAAGTCAGAATATAGGCCGGTGTGCAGTTCCACCACCGCAGCCCCGATGCGGGCCGCAGCCGCGATCTGGCGCCGGTCGTGGGCGATGAACATGCTGACCCGGGTTCCCGCCGCCCGCAACGGTGCGATGAAGTCGCGCAGCCGTGCCTCGTCGCCCGCCACATCCAGCCCGCCTTCCGTTGTGCGCTCCGACCGCTTTTCGGGCACGACGCAGATGGCATGGGGGTGGTGGCGCAGGGCGATGGCGTGCATTTCCGCCGTCGCCGCGCATTCGAAGTTCAACGGAATGCCGATACCTGCCACCAGCGCCTCGATGTCGGCGTCGCGGATATGGCGGCGGTCTTCGCGCAGGTGGGCGGTGATGCCATCGGCCCCCGCTGCCTCGGCCAGCAGGGCCGCGCGCAGGGGTTCTGGCCATTGCGAGCCGCGGGCATTGCGCACCGTCGCCACATGATCGATGTTCACCCCAAGCCGCAATTTTCCTAGTGGTTTCATAGCCTTGTCTCCCGTAGGGTGCGCATTCATAGCGCACCTTTCTTCACGGCTTGCGCGTCACGTCCCGCACCCGCGCCACTTGCGCCACATCGGTTTCCGCTTCAAGCGCCGTCATTACCATATGCAGATGTTCGACATCGCGCAAATCGACCTCGATGATCAGGCGATAGTAATCGGGCTTGCGTTCGGTGAATTTCAGATCCGAGATATTGGCCTTCTGGTCGCCAATCACCGTACAGATCCGGCCCAGCACGCCCGCATCGTTGGAGATCGCGACATCCAGCGATACGGTGTAAACCGCCGGGTGCCGCCCCGATTGCCAGTACAGGTCGACCCAGCGCTTTGGCTGTTCCTCGAATTCTTCCAGCGCGCGGCAGTCGATGGCGTGCACGATGACGCCGCGCCCGGGATAGGTGATGCCGACGATGCGCTCGCCCGGCACCGGCTGGCAGCATTGGGCGCGTTTCAGGGTCTGGTCGGCGCTGAGGCCAATGACCGGCCGCTTGGCATCAACCTCATCGGCCTGGGCGAGGGTCAATTCCGGGTACAGCGTCTCCAGCACCTTGCGCGCCGTCAGTTCGGCAGAGCCGAGGCGCGCCAGTACTTCAATCTCGTCCGGCAACCCCAGCATCTTGGCCGCCGTCCGCAGCGCCTTGTCGGTGGCCTTGCGCCCGACATGGTCAAAGGCGGCCCGGGCCAGTTCCTGCCCCAGTTTCACGAACCGCCCGCGATCTTCCTCGCGCAACGACCGCCGGATGGCCGCTTTAGCCCGCCCGGTCGTCACGATGTCGATCCACGACGCCTGTGGCTTTTGCCCCTCGGCGGTGATGATCTCGATCGACTGGCCGTTCTTCAGCCGGGTCCACAGCGGCACCCTTATGCCGTCGATCTTGGCCGAAACGCAGGAATTGCCGATGCGGGTGTGGATGGCGTAGGCGTAGTCCAAGGGTGTGGCGCCGCGCGGCAACTGGATCACGTCACCCTTGGGGGTGAAGCAGAACACCTGATCGGAATACATCTCGAGCTTCACATGTTCCAGAAACTCGTCATGGTCGCCCTCGTCAAAGCGCTCGGTCAGTTGCGATACCCATTTGGCCGGATCGACGGCAAAAGGGTTGGCGGTTCGCTCGCCTTCGCGGTAGGCCCAGTGGGCGGCGACCCCTGCCTCGGCCACCTCATGCATTTCTTGCGTTCTGACCTGCACCTCGACCCGCTTGCCGTCGCGACCTGAAACAGTGGTGTGGATCGAGCGGTAGCCGTTGGATTTGGGCTGGCTGATATAATCCTTGAACCTGCCCGGCACGGCGCGCCAGCGGCCATGGATCACGCCAAGGATGGCGTAGCAATCTGCCACGCTGCGGCAGATGATGCGAAAGCCGTAGATGTCCGACAGGCTGGAAAACGCCAGATCCTTTTCCTGCATCTTGCGCCAGATCGAATAGGGTTTCTTGGCGCGACCATAGACGTCAGCCTCGATCCCGGCTTTTTCCAGTTCGCCCCTGATGTCGGTGCTGATCTGATGCACCACATCGCCCGCCTCGCGCTGCAGGATCAAAAAGCGGCGGATGATCGAATTGCGCGCTTCGGAGTTCAAAACCTTGAAGGCCAGATCTTCCAGTTCCTCGCGCATCCATTGCATACCCATGCGACCGGCGAGGGGCGCAAAGATCTCCATCGTCTCGCGGGCTTTCTGGGCCTGCTTTTCGGGCTCCATCGACTTGATGGTGCGCATGTTATGCAGCCGGTCAGCCAACTTGA
>JANXPK010000295.1 GCA_025357355.1 Rhodobacterales bacterium | reverse complement strand
CGCCTGCCGGAACGCGGCCAATCTCACAAGCGCCACGCCCGTGACGCAATACGGACTGACTCACATAGTAGCGGTAAAGCCGCCCCTCCTTCCGCGTGTGTGTTGGAGAGAAGGCTGCGCCATCGGGGCCGAAGAGTAGGCCTTTGAGAAGTGCAGGTGTCTGGGCGCGGGTATTGCATGCCCGGGCGCGGGGGCTCACTTTCAGGATGGCGTGGACCTTGTCCCACACCTCACGGTCGAGAATGGCCTTGTGCTCGCCGGGATAGCTCTCGCCCTTGTGAACGGCCTCGCCGATGTAGACCCGGTTGTTCAACATCCGGTAGATGAACTTCTTGTCGATGCGGTGGCCACGGCTGGTGGTGATGCCCCGTTCGGCCAGTTCCCGCGACAGCACCGTACCTGAGCCGATCTCGATGAAACGGGCGAAGACCCAGCGAACATGGGCGGCATCAGCAGGGTTTTCGACCAGCTTGCGGTTCTTGACGACATAGCCCAGCGGGGGATTGCCCCCCATCCACATGCCCTTCATGCGAGAGGCCTTCACCTTGTCGCGGATGCGCTCGGCGGTGACTTCTCGTTCGAATTGTGCAAATGAGAGCAGGATGTTCAGCGTCAGCCGACCCATGGATGTCGTGGTATTGAAGCTCTGGGTCACCGAGACAAACGTGACGCCGTTCCGGTCGAACACCTCGACCAGCTTCGAGAAGTCTATCAGCGAGCGCGACAACCGGTCGATCTTGTAGACCACCACCACGTCGACCAACCCATCCTCGATGTCGGCCAGCATCCGCTTCAGGCCGGGGCGTTCCAGCGTGCCGCCCGAGATGCCGCCATCGTCATATTGATCGCGCACCAGCACCCAGCCTTCCGACCGCTGGCTGGCGATATAGGCCTCGCAGGCCTCGCGCTGGGCATGGAGTGAATTGAACTCCTGTTCCAGCCCTTCCTCCGAGGATTTGCGGGTGTAAACCGCGCAGCGCAGCTTGCGGACCAGCTTGTCGGCTTTGACGGCGGCGCTCATGCCGCCCTCCGATAGTTCTTCAGCCCGAAAAAGGTCCAGCCGTTCCAGCGCGTGTCTGTGATGGCGCGTGCAATGGCGGAGAGCGACTGATAAGGCCCGCCCTGCCAGTCAAAGCCGGTCTGCGTCACGGTGACGACGTATTCGACGCCCTGATACTCGCGCAACAGGCGCGTGCCGGTGATCGGGCGATCGCGATCCGCACGGATGCTGCGCTTCCTGCGATCCCCGCCGTCCAGTTCCTCGCCCAGCCGCTCCAGCCGCTTGATCGTCTCGGGCTTCAACCCGCCATAGGCCAGTTCCTGAATACGGTATGCCAGCCGGGATTCAAGGTAGCGGCGGTTGAACGGCGGCGGTTCGGTCGCGAACAGGTCGCGCCATTGCTGCTTCAACTCGGGTGTCGGGGTCGTCTTCAGTGCGGCGAGGCGCGCGGGGATCGGGTCGTTCGTCATGCGGGTCTCCGGTGAGTTGCATGACGACTACCGCTCTCATTGGCGCGGAAGTGTAGCGAACTTTCTCCAGTGTGCTCAGAGAGTTGACCGTGCTCCCGCAGGCGCAACCGGATCAGGCCGAGGGCAAGGATGGCGCAGAGTTCAGCACGGCGTTCGGCGGGCGACATGAGGCGGGCGGGATAGGGGTTCATGTGCCCTCTCCGTTCCGAAGCGGCTTACGGAGCCCGAGACCGAGCCAGCCACGGTCGGTTCCCACCTTGCAGTGGCGAAAGCCCCGTGCCCGCAGCTGCTCGCCAAGGACCTTCGTCGTGCGGGGCTCGAAACCATTCACCTTTGCCCAGTCGGACCAGGAGGCGAACAGCACTCTTGCCGTGGCGCGGCGTTCGATGCCGACCGAACAGCACTCACCGAGCCACTGGCCGAATTGGTCTTCGCTTTCGAAATAGTCCTGCCCTGCCGCCAAAACTGTCGCCGGCGGCATCAGACCCTTTGCCAGCCAGTCGGCGCAACCATCGATCATCCAGCCAAGGATCGCGTCGGCTTCGCCCTTGAGGCGTTCTGCCAGGTCTGGGATGCGCTCTTCGGGCGGAATGGTGACGGTGAAGGGGATGATGTGGAGGCGGCGGCGCATGGCTTCGCCGACGTCGCCGAGACTGGGCCTGTGATTGCCTGCGACCACCAGCTTGAATTGCGGCACGAACTCGAAATGGTCGCGGTACATGTAGTTCGCCCGGATTTTTTCGCCCCCGGTTACCGACTTGATCCGCGCCTCGGCCCAGCCTTCACCAGCATCGGTTTCCGAGACGAGGACGAGGCGCGCGCCACGCAGTCCGGCGAGTTCGGTCAGGTGCCGGGTCGAGACCCGGCTGGTAAAAGTGTCGGCGGCGGCGGTCGCGGCATAATCGCCGAGGACCCAAGCCAGTGTCTGCAGGAAGACCGACTTGCCGTTTGCCCCCAGACCGTGAAGAAAGAAAAAGGTCTGCTCCTTCGTGCTGCCGGTCAGGCTGTAACCGGCGACGCGGGCCAGATAGGCCTGTAGCTCGCCATCACCTCCGGTTGCGGTTTCCAGGAATTCAATCCAGATCGGGCATCCCTGCCCAGGGCGCGCTTGGGTGATCTGCGTGATCAGGAGGCCGCGGTCATGCGGAGCCAAGGCGCCGGTTTGCAGATCAAGGATGCCGCCAGGCGTGTTCAGAAGCATCGGGTGCTGGTCGAAGTCATCGGGCGCGCGGGCAATGGACGGATCATGGGCTGCGATCTTCTGCACGGCCTGGATGGTCTTGCTGCTGGCAAGGCGCCGGGCTTCTGCCGGTTTGTCGATGCCGCTGGCCTCGGTGCGACAGATGAGGCGGATGTCTTGGAACACCGCGCCCACCTCATCGCGCGACCAGTGTGTCCCGGTCCAGCGCAACCACGCTCCCCAGGCGGCAACCTCCTTCCAGTTCGCGCCGTGGCAGCCAACAAAGCGTGTCGCCAGGGCGTCCTCGCTCTGTTCGGGCGGCAGGACGCCCGCTCCCTCGATGCTCGGTTCCATCACGGGAGTGGGTTCCGGCATCGGCCCTTTGTCGCGGATGTCTCTCTGCAGCAGCGCCTCGAAGTCGCGGCGGAGGCGGTTCTCATCCCAGGGCGGCCGGATCAAGGCTGTATTGTGATTCACGACGGCGATCCAGGCTTCATGCAGGCTCATGCGACCGGAGCGAACCTGACGCAGCCAATGGCCGATCACTTTGGACAGCGCGCCGAAGCGGGTCTCGTCGTCCTGGCCGCCCTCCCGGATCGGGCGACTCATGAGTTCGCTGGCAGAAACACCGTAGTGTTTGCGTGGACGGGGATCGGCCTCCTGCTTGACCCCGGGCATCGCCGGCATGGTTCGGACCGCATCAGCAAAGTCTGCCAACTCATACTCGCAGGCGTTCCGCGCGAGAATGCGCACGGGCGCCTGCACGCCTTGCTTGCCATGGACTGTGCCAGCAACGCGGATCGGTTGGTGAAGGCTGGCAAAACTCGGATCGCCGCCGGTCTTTCGGGCGAGGGTCTGGCGCAAATCCGCCACCAGGGCGAGATCATCTCCCGCCGCGGCCTCGGTCAGGCGCCAGAAGAGATGACGCTTCAATTGCCCTTCGGCGGTCTTGCCGCCCGACGCCACTTCCATCGAAGGTTCGCCGAGATGACGGACGAGGTGGCTGCGTTTGGCCTCGATGTCGCCCTCATCCAGATCGGCGAGGATTACGCCGGTCTCGCGGATGTCTTCGGCGCGCGCGGTGCCAGCGGTTTTGACGGTTCCGGGCACGATGAACACGGCGCGCCGGTTTCTGGCGGCATTCGCAGCAAGTGCCGCGATCTTCGCCGACACATCTGCCACGCTGAAGAACCGGGTCATTGGTTTCTGGTCGGGGGTGCCCTTTTCCGAAATGAGCCGGACGGTGACGGAACCATCGAGGTAGCCCAATACCAGATCGCACCAGACATGGATCGCAGCAGGATCAATCTCGATGTTCTGACCTGCGCCGTCCATCAGACACCACCTCCTTTGCGAGCACTGGCTTCGAACACAAGCACATCGGAGTGGCGGTAAAAGATGCTGCGCCCGATGGCGATCCACGGGGGGCCAAACCCGGCGCGGCGCATCCGCTGCAGAGTGCGGCACGACTTGCCCCAGCGGCGGGCAAGTAAAGTGTCAGTCAGGAGATCCTGAACCGCTTTGCCGCTGTCCAAACTGTTCGCATTCTTTTCCATGGCTTGCCCCTAAATCCGGCGCTTAAGCAAGCATGGCGCATTCCTCGGCAAGAGGCCTCTGCCGTCGGGTGACAGCGATGAAGATTTTGGTGACAGGGAATCTTGGGTCGATCCAAATACCAGGTTCCAAGAGATTTTCGGTGACAGAATTGAGAATTGGGTGACAGCGCGCTGGCTCAGCGTGGATTGGTGAAATCGATCACCTTGGTCAAAGGGTCGATTCGGTAACCCAATTTGCCGCCGCTTTCGATCAGCAAGGGCTGCGCGGGCTTGTAGCCGAATACCAGCTCATAGGCGTCGGAAAGGGCCTTGCGGCACCGGCGGACCGATTGTTTGGCTGTTTCTTTTGTCGGCGCGGCTTTCGGCAACGTATAGAGCAATACGAAATGATGGTCTTTTGGAGTGCGTCCGTTCGCAACATCGTCGAACCAGAATTCTTTTAATTGGTGAGCGACTTGAGCTGGGGCGCCGGAAACACGCGCCAGTCCGTCGACCACGACGACGGGTTTGCTGCCAATCAGTGAGAACCGCGCAGTCCACGGTCCGGCCGGATCGAGGATGACTTCTGTCTCTCCGATCGCTTCAGTCGCAACAACTGCCTGTGGGTGCTGGATCGACGGCAGATCAGCGACGTTGCTGCCTGGATCGCTGATCCAGAGCCTCAAGAGGCAGGATGGCTGCAGCTGATGATCGACGAGAGCTGCCTGCTGAAGGGCGACAGCCTGCATCATCACCTTATGGACAGCAACGCCGTGACGCCGGTGCATTCCGATCATCAGCCCGAAGATTTCTTCCTTCGGGCTCGGCGTATGGCCTTGCAGAACACGTGAGGTCTCGGTGCCGAACTTGCCCAGAAAGGCTTTGTCATCGATCTCGCGCAGGTCGATGGCGTGTCGGGTCCATTCCACCGCCAGCGTCTTGTACTGGTCATCTGCCCTGATTCCCAGCAGGACGTCGGTTGAATAGAAGTCCTCCGGGTCGTGGGCCTCCAGCCCGGCAGCCAATATCGCAAAGCGCCGGTCGAGGCATTGCGAACAGCGGCCGCAATGCGTCTTGGCGGCAGTTTGCTCGCGAACATGGGTGCAACTCACCGCTTTGGCGATCATGTCCTGCCCGCTGAACTGGGCAATCCGCTCGATCACCTCGGTCTTGGTCATCCACTGGTATGGATTCGAGACTTTGGTGCCGTCAGGCGAAATGAGTGCGAGCAGCCGGTTCAGAAGGGTAATCGATTGGGGATGTGTGGTCCTGGTCGCCATAGTGCCCACGACCTGCGGGCTGATCGGCAGGTTGTGGCTGACGACGCCGTTCTCGTAGAAGCTGAGCCGCTTGCCGCCAAATGCCTGTGCGACCGAGTGGCCGATCGCCGTGAACAGGAGCGAGCGA
>JANXPK010000275.1 GCA_025357355.1 Rhodobacterales bacterium | reverse complement strand
TGGGCGGCAACGACACCCTCACCGGCGGCGGCGGGCAAGACAGCCTGACGGACGGCGCCGCAAAGGACCACTTCACCTTCACCGCCGTCACCGACAGCACCCTCGCCCAGTCCGACAGCATTCTGGATTTCACCCAAGGCGCTGACATCATGGACCTTTCCGGCATCGACGCCAATTCTGCGACGCTGGCCGACGATCGCTTCAAACTGGTCGGCACTTCGGCATTCAGCCATCATGCCGGGCAGTTGCGCTTTGAACTCAGCGGCGGATCCTCGATCCTGATCTCGGGCGACGTTGACGGCGACGGCGCTGCCGATTTCGCCATCCGACTCGCAGGCACCGTCATCCTGATGACCCCGACCGACTTTATCCTGTGATCACACCAGCTCCACCGTCACCCGCCGGTTCTGCCGCCCCTTCTTTTCCACCTTGCCGATCTCGACCCGGCCGATCTCGCCGGTGCGGGCGACATGGGTGCCACCGCAGGGCTGCAGGTCAATCCCTTCGATCCTGACCAGCCGCACCCGCCCCTGACCCAGGGGCGGCATCACCGACATGGTCTTGACCAGACCGGGGTTGGCCAGCAACTCGGCATCGCTGATCCAGTCGTCGGTCACCGCCAGATCGCGGTCGATCAGCCGGTTCAGCGCCAATTCCACCGCCGCCACATCGGCCAAGGGCTCTGGCATGTCGAAGTCCAGCCGCCCCCGGTCCACCCCGATCTGCCCGCCCGTCACCGGCAAGGGGATCACCACCGACAAGAGATGCAACGCGGTGTGCACCCGCATGTGGCGATGCCGCCGGGCCCAATCCAGCTCCATCCGCAAGGCGGCCCCGACCGGCGGCATCGCACGCGGCTCGGCGGGCACCAGGGCCACGGCGCCACCCTCGACCTTGACCGCCGTCGCAATCGCCATCTCGCCGCCCTGCCACCGGATGCGGCCGTTGTCGCCCGGCTGGCCGCCGCCTGACGGATAAAACACCGTGCGGTCAACGATGATGCCGCCCTCGGGCGTATGACCCGTCACCACGGCGTCGCATTCCACCAGATAGGCATCGCCGCGAAACAAAAGCTCGGTCATTCCGGTGCAGTCTCCTTGTCCGGGTGCCCGCCCCACATCGCAGCAACCGCCTCTTGATGCAATTGCCAGTCGCGATCGACCTCGGCCTGCGCCGCCGCCTCGTCCGCCACCCGCTTGAGGTAGTCGCGGTGGGCATTGGAAAACACGATGCCCTCCTGACTAAAGCGCCGGGCGATCTCGTGGTTGATGTCCGAGCGGACTTCGACCAGAAAGTTCACATCGCGCAGGATGACCCGGATCTCGAAGTTCATCACCTCGGGTCCAAAGCTGACCAGTGCCACAATCGGCGGCGGCGACAACAACACCAGCGGCTGCGCCTCGGCAATCTCGCGCAGAACCGCCTCGACCTTGCGGCTTTGGGTGGTAAAGGGCACCGCCACCGCCACAATCAGCCGCCCGGTCAGGCTGAACCGCGTCCAGTTGGTCACCCGGCCCGAGATCAGGTCAGAGTTTGGCACGATCACGTCAGAGCGGTCAAAGGTCTGGATGCGGGTCGAGCGGACAGAGATTGACGACACGATGCCCTGCACCGGGCCGACCTCGATCCAGTCGCCTTCTGAAATCGGCCGCTCGATCAGCAGGATGATGCCGGACACAAAGTTCGACACCACCGTCTGCAAGCCGAACCCGATCCCGACCGACAAGGCCCCGGCCACAATCGCCAGCCCCGACAGGTCGATCCCGGTGGAATTGATGGCAACCAGCGCCGCAATGAAGATGCCAAGATACCCCAGCCCCGACACCAGCGCGTTCTGCGCGCCCTGATCCATGCCGGTCCGCGGCAGAACCTGCGTCTTCATCGCGCCTTGGAACAGCCGGGTCAGCGAATAGCCGATGGCAAAGACCACCGCGAAGAACAGGAAATCCGTGGGCGAGATCTTGCTGTTGCCCAGTGCAAAGCCGCCCTGAAACCGCGTCCACAGCTCGGTCAGGTCGGCCACCCGCGCGCCCCAGATCAGCGCGAACAACGGCACCGTCGCCAGTGTCAGCGCAAAACTGATCAGCACCGGCGCCAGCGCGTCGCGCTCTCTGGCCTCGCTTCGCGCAATCCAGCCGTACAGATCGCCGACCAGCCGCTGCACCAGTTGCAACAACGCGAGCAGCCCAAGCGACAGCGCCGCCGGAAAGATCAGGGCCGACGCGGCAGAGATATAGCCCACCACCGCCAGCACCGGCCCGATGATCCCGATGGCCATCGCCGCCCGCGCCAGCACGTAAAGAACGCGCTGCCGGTAGACGCCGCTGCGCTCGTCCCTGGGCTCGGCCGCCACCGACGCCCGCATCAAAAGGCCGATCCGCAGGATCAGCACCGCCCCCACCAG
>JANXPK010000272.1 GCA_025357355.1 Rhodobacterales bacterium | reverse complement strand
GCTGATCCGCCCTGACAGGCGTCTTTACTGGCGCCAGCGATGACGCCTGTCAGGGCCGCAGAGCGGGTGGCTCAAGGCTCAGTTGGCGTAGCTTGAACCCTCTTGGTCCAGCAGCGCCTTGATTTCGGCGAGGTGGAAGTTGGCGAAACCGGGATAAGCCTCCCATTCCTGCGCGGTTTTCTCGGCCACGGCATCGGACAGGACGCGCAGGGGGCGGCCGGTTTGCAGGGCGCGGATATAGGTTTCGGCGGCGCGTTCGAAATAGGTCAGGCGGTTGAAGGTTTCGGCAACGGTCGCACCGATGATCAGCACGCCATGGTTGCCCATGATCATCGTGGTGATCTTGGGGTCAGCCAGCAGACGGGCACAGCGCGCGCCCTCCTCGTCAAACGCCATGCCGCCATAGTGGGCGTCCACCACCTGGCGGCCAAAGAACATGGCGGAGTTCTGGTCGATGGGTGGCAACGTGCTGTCGGCAAGGCTGGCCAGAACCGTCGCGTGCATCGAATGGACGTGCATCACGCAACGGGCATGGGGGCAGGCGCGGTGGATGGAACCGTGCAGACCCCAGGCGGTGGGGTCGGGCGCGTCGGGGCGTTGCATGGTGCCCGGGTCATTGGCGTCGATCTCGACCAGCGAAGAGGCGGTGATGCGGGCAAAATGGCGGCCGTTGGGGTTGATAAGAAACCGGGTGCCCTCGGGGTTGACCGCCAGTGAAAAATGGTTCGCCACCGCCTCATGCAGGTTCAGCTTGACAGTCCAGCGGAAGGCGGCGGCCATGTCGGTGCGTTCGGCCCAGTGTGTCAGGTTGGCGTGCTGGTTCATGCAGGGTCTCCATAAGGCCAGTCGCCGCGGGCGAGGGCCGAAAGCGCGGTGGTGATGCGGGTGAAGCTGGCTTCGGCGCGCGGCGCGCGGCGGCGGGCGCGCAGGTAGCCGTGAACGAGGCCAGGCTCCAGAAAGAAATGGGCACGGCCACCGGCGGCGATGAGGGCGGCGGCATAGCTGCTGGCGTCGTCGCAGAGAGGGTCGCATTCGGCGCCAAAGGTCACGGTGGGCGGCAGGCCAGTGAAGTCGCTGTCCTGCAGCGGAGCGACGGTCGCGTCGCCGTCGGGTGGTGGGGCGCCATGGCGGATGTCGCGGTAATAAAGCACATCGTCGCTGGTCAGCAACGGAGCTTTGGCATGGGTGACGTAGCTGCCCCGGTTCAGATCGCCGCCAAGTCCCGGGTAGATCAGCACCTGACCCAGAATGGCCGCGCCGCGCAGGATATGAGCGCAAGCGGCCGCCAGATTGCCGCCCGCGCTGTCGCCAGCCAGCAGGACCGGGCCTTGGGCAAGCTCGGCACGGATCACGGCAAGCGCATCGTCCAGGGCGGCCGGATGCAGATGTTCAGGCGAAAGCCGGTAGTCGACGGCGATGACCGTCAGGCCGGTGGTGGCGCGCAGCTCGGCGCAGATGTCATCATGGCTTTCCAGCCCGCCCACCACAAAGCCGCCGCCGTGCAGATAGACGATCGTGGGGCCCTGCCCGCCATAGATCCGGCAGGGCACACCTGCGATGGCCACGTCGCTGGCGGTGATCCCAGGCGGATAGCCACGATGAAAGGCGCGGCACATGCGGTCATAGACCCCACGCTGTTCGGCAATCGTCAGGGCGACGGCATCCGGCGGGTATCCGGCATCGGTCGCCTGGATGAAGGCCCAGGTTGGCGCGTCAATCAGCTTGCTGTAGTCCACCATCCTGCGCGCCCACCCCGGTCCGCCCCGCCCATCATTGGCGCGACCGCAATCCTGCCGCAATGGGTAAATTCAGGCCCGTAAGTGGTCCGAATTGACCCAACTTCCCCCGCAATTTCGCCAAGAGGATTCACTATACATGATTCAAATACCAGCAAGGGGGCAATTCATGCAGGTACTCAGATCATTCGAGCAGAACAACGCCGCGCTGGTTGGCTGGGGCGTACGGGTTCTGCTGCTATCCTCAGAAGGTGAGGCGGGGCCGACCGGACGCAGGCTTGCCAGTCTCGGCGGTCGTGTCGACGTCGCGGATGAGTTGTTCGCCGCCCTGTCCGAAGTGATTGACGATCCCGCAGGTTACGGCCTTTTGGTGATCGACTGCGACGCGGCAAAGGTCGGCGGGCTGGACGCGGCGCAGCGCGCGGTTCAGATGCTGGGCGACGTGGCCCAACGGGTTCCGGTCATCCTGGTATCGTCGGAGTGTCGCGAACAGCGTTTTCCGGCCGACCGTTCCGCCCCGGTGCTGCTGCGGGGGCCCTTGTCGGCGGTGTCGCTGAAGGTCGGGTTCGAGCATGCCCTGCGCGAGCGGTTCATGTACCGCGCCGCCTGAGTTCGTGCTGCAACACAAAGGGCGCGCCGGTGGGGGCGCGCCCTTTGCTATTCTGGGGTACTGGTCCGGGGCCTGACGACAGGCCGCCCGGCTTATGCCAAGGCGAGATTGGTCGCCGATTCGCGGCCATCGCGGCCGGCTTCGATGTCGAAGGTGACCGGTTGGCCATCCTTCAGCGACCGCAGACCGGCACGCTCAAGCGCGGTAATATGGACAAACACGTCCTTCTTGCCGCCTTCCGGGGCGATGAAGCCGTAACCCTTGGTTTCATTAAACCATTTCACGGTGCCCTTAGCCATCGTGAAGTCTCCTGTCTTGGTCGCCGCCCGCGGAGTGCGGCGGCCCGGCACCGTCAGCTTAGGATCGATTGCTGTGGCCCGAAAACGGTAACAGGGTCGATAGAAGTAACGTCGCGCCGAAGGTTATGAGGTGAAAGCCGCGAAAAATCAAGGTGAATTGCGGCAGGGGGCGCTGCGGTGGCAGATCGGCGCACAGGCCGGGCAAGGGGTTGACGCAGGTCAAGGCGGCGGTGGCGCTGCGGGTGCAGGCTGTGGCTCAAGGCCGGGCAGGCTCCGGTGGAACCAGGGAGATTGACATGACGGTGAAGATTTTGTGCCCGGTGGACGGGACCGACCACGCGACCCACGCCGTGGAGGTCGCGGCCGAGTTGTGCCGGAAGCTGGGCGGTGAGTTGTCACTGTGTCTGGTCAATGTCGCCCATGGCGGCGGGCGCGGGCCGCTCATTCATCATTGGAGCGACGCCGACGCCAAGGACATCCTCGACAAGGCAGCAGCAGTGGCGGCCACTTACGGCGCCAAGCCGGTGGCCTCGGCTGTGGTGCTGGACCGCGAAGCGGCCGCGGGGATCGTACGCTATGCCGACATCAACCAGATCGACCATATCGTGATGGGAACCGGCGACAAGCGCGGCCTGTCGCGGCTGGTGCTGGGTTCGGTTGCCGCCGACGTCGCCGGGCGGGCGCATTGCTCGGTCACCGTGGCGCGGTAGGGTTTTGCCGTCACGCGGATGTGAAAAGGTCATCAGACCAAAGGCCCGGTCCGCAACGGCGCGGATGGTTTATGGTGGCCATGACTGTGGATCAAGGGACTGGTCTGCGGTCATGGCGGGACCGGGCTGCCCCGGTTGATCCCGCACCGTTTTGGCGGAACGCTTTCCGCATGAGGTGCTATGATGAAACACACTATTTTCGCCGCCCTGCTGGCCAGTGCAATGCTGCTGCCGCTGGCCGCGCAGGCGCTCACCACGATCGCCGACGCCAAGGGCATGGTTCTTTATATCTTCGACAAGGACGTTGGCGGCAAGCCGTCGTGCTATGACGCCTGCGCGACGAAATGGCCGCCGTACCTTGGCAAGGCCGGTGAAACCAAGGGCGAAGGCTGGACGCTGGTTGACCGCACCGACGGGACCAAGCAGTGGGCCTATGACGGCAAGCCGATGTATTTCTTTGCCGGCGACAAAAAGGCTGGCGACGCCACGGGCGACGGCCTGGGCGGCATGTGGCACGTGATCAAGGAATAAACCGCACCCTTGGTGAAATGATCGGCAAGGCGGGGATCGTTCCCGCCTTGCCGTTGTCGGACCAATCCGGGGCAAAGCGGCAGATTTTGGCCGAGCGCCGGCGGAATGTTGCCACAACCCTGAGTATAGCCGATTGACGATTCGATGCGCATGTTGTACTTATCCTGTCAGGCGTTGTTGCACAACTCTGACCAT
>JANXPK010000246.1 GCA_025357355.1 Rhodobacterales bacterium | reverse complement strand
GCCCGCGTTGAACCACTGGGCGAAGTTGGCGGCACCGGCGCCACCAACCGCATAGACCTGGGTGCCCTTGGGCAGGACGGCGCGAATGGCTTTGAGCCCGTCAGGGCCTATCAGGCTGGCGGGGAAGATCTTGAGGCCGTCAGCGCCGGCCTTGAGGGCGGCGAAGCATTCGGTCGGGGTCATGACGCCGGGCCATGAGGCCATGTGGGTGGCCCTGGTGGCGGCGATGACCTCGAGGTCGCAATTGGGCGAAACGATGAGGGTGCCGCCGGCATCGCGGACCTCAAGGACATCGCGGACAGTCAGAACGGTGCCCGCGCCGATCTGCGCCCGGTCGGAGAAAGCCTTGGCCATGGCGGCGATGGAGGTCAGGGGATCGGGAGAGTTCAGCGGCACCTCGATCCGGGTGATGCCTGCGGCGATCAGAGCCGCAGCCACGGGCAGGGCCTCGGCTGGCGTCAGCCCGCGCAGGATGGCGATAAGGTTGCGGTGGGTCATTGTTGCATCCGGGTGTAAAGGCTTGAAAGACCAGCCAAAGTGCAGGCGGTGGCGTCCAGCGTTTCGGGCGTCAGGCCGTGCGCGGTGAGGGCGCGGGTGTAGTTCGCGGCAAGGGCAGGAGCGCCGACGAGAATGACCCTTTGGCCCAGCCAATAGGGTTTGGCGCCTGCAAGTTCGATGCCGATCAGGAGGCCAGAAAGCCGGGCACGGGCGGCGGCAGGGGTCAGGCCATGCAGCAGAAATTCGGCGCGGAGGGCAAAGAGGCGGGAGGCGATCTTTTCGGGGCTTTGCAGGGCGTCGGCGACGCCGACGTCAAAGGCCGCGTCATCCCAGCCCTCGGTTAGGCCATGGCGCAGGACGGACTGGGTGGACAGCAGGGCGAACAACTCGCCGGTCATGG
Source organism: Rhodobacterales bacterium (assembly GCA_025357355.1). Lineage (GTDB taxonomy): Bacteria > Pseudomonadota > Alphaproteobacteria > Rhodobacterales > Rhodobacteraceae > Stagnihabitans. The sequence continues at coordinate 1,994 of JANXPK010000246.1, read as the reverse complement.
AGGTCTGAAAGCCGACAACCTCGCCGGCCGAGACCTGCACCCATTTGGAATGGGTGCCGGGGTGGCAGATGACGCCATCGAAACCCATGTGCAGGGCGAGCACGCCCGCGACCTGGGTTTCCTCGCCGCGCATGACGTCGGCAGGACGGTCTTGCGACAGGCCGGGGGCGATGTGGAAGGTGATACGGGGGTCAGCGGTGGCAACGTGGAGGATGCCGGTGGCGTCGAGGGGTGTGCAAGGCACCGCCCGGTAAGGTGACTCGCGCCAGCCTTGCCGGGCGCCGACCATGCCACAAGCCAGGACCTGGGTGTTGGACGCGGTGAGCCAGGGGGTGATCAGACGCAGCAGGGCTGGTTCGAACTGATCGGACTTGAGGCGGCCCATGCCATCGTCGGACGTGGCTTCGGCCAGAGGGCCGTCTGGCCCCATTGCCCAGGCCCGCAAGTTCGAGGTGCCCCAGTCTACCGCGATCCAGTCCATGTGCCCCTCCGCTGTGGCGATCTTTGCCGCTTTCCGCGGCCGAGGGCAATTGCCGCTTTACGACCAAAGGTTCCGGGATTTGCAGATTTCGGCGAGGCTTCTGGCCTTACCGCGTTGTGCCGTCTGGCCCTAACGCGGGATGGACGGAAGGCGGATGATGCGGCAAAACAGGCTGAGCGGGGTTTCAAGCCCCATTGCAGCGATTCGGGCCCCAAGGAGTTTCGTGATGACTGAAGCGCTTAACGACATGACCGGTGTGATCGAGGCCGACCGTGCCCATATCTGGCACCATCTGATCCAGCACAAGCCGTTCGAGACCATCGATCCGCGGATCATGGTGGAAGGCCGCGGCATCAAGGTCTGGGACGCCAAGGGCAAGGAGCATCTGGATGCCGTGTCGGGCGGGGTGTGGACGGTCAATGTGGGCTATGGCCGCGAAACCATTGCCAAGGCCGTTTACGACCAACTGGTGAAGATGAACTATTTCGCGGGTTCGGCAGGATCGATCCCGGGGTCGAACTTTGCCAGGAAGCTGATCGAGAAGATGCCGGGGCTGACACGGGTCTATTACTCGAATTCCGGCTCGGAAGCCAATGAAAAGGTTTATAAAATGGTGCGCCAGATTGCGCACCGGCACCATGGCGGCAAGAAGTGGAAGATCCTGTACCGCGACCGCGATTACCACGGGACGACCATCACCGCCTTGTCGAGCGCGGGGCAGCCGCAGCGGGCGATGCAGTACGGTCCGTTCACGCCGGGTTTCGTGGAAGTGCCGCATTGTCTGGAATACCGCAAGCAGTGGGACGTCGAGAACTACGGCGAGCGGGCGGCGGATGCGATCGAGGAGGTGATCCTGCGTGAGGGGCCCGATACCGTTGGCGCGCTGGTGCTGGAGCCGGTGACGGCGGGTGGCGGGGTGATCGTGCCACCGGCGGGCTATTGGGCGCGGGTGGGAGAAATCTGCCGCAAATACAACATCTTGCTGCATATTGATGAAGTGGTTTGCGGGGTGGGTCGGACTGGCGTCTGGTTCGGCTATCAGAACTACGGCATCAAGCCCGATTTTGTGACGATGGCCAAAGGGGTCGCCTCTGGCTACGCCGCGATTGCCTGCACGGTGACGACCGAAGCGATCTTTGAGCAGTTCAAGGATGATGCGGCGGACCCCTTGAGCTATTTCCGCGATATCTCGACCTTTGGCGGCTGTACGGCGGGGCCGGCGGCGGCGCTGGAGAACATGAAGATCATCGAGGATGAGGGGCTGCTGGAGAATACAGTCAGAATGGGCGAGCGGCTGCGGGAGAATCTGCGCGGGTTGATGGAGAAGCACCGGGTGATCGGCGACGTGCGCGGCGCCGGGCTGTTCTGCGGGGCGGAACTGGTGGCGGATCGGGGTACCAAGGAGGCGGCGGACGAAAAGAAGGTCGCGGCAGTGGTGGCCGATTGCATGGCGCAGGGGGTGATCATCGGGATGACCAACCGGTCGTTGGTGGGGTTGAACAACACGCTGTGC
>JANXPK010000238.1 GCA_025357355.1 Rhodobacterales bacterium | reverse complement strand
GGGCAATGCCCGACCGCCCCCACGGGCGGGCATTCCCAACCTTCGTCACGAAGCTTGCCGGTTGGAGGTCCGCACCATAAAGCTTTGACCTCATCTGACTGATGCCCACCCGGCGGTCGGGCATTGCCCTCTGACATCGCTGGCTGAGAGGAGGCAAGGCCGTACCGCTCATCCGTCAGGAGACATTGCGCGATCCCAACCAAAGACATTCCGGCCTAATCTAGATCATCCGCCCCAGCCAAAGCCCCGCCGCCAGCAGAACCGCCCCACCGATCACCGCCCAAAACAACGGCACCGCCCGGTGCCGAGGCAACGGCTGCGGCACTGCGGCCTGACGGATCAGCATATCCTCCATCATCCGTGGCAGCTTTGGCCCGAACCGCGCCAGAACCTGCGCCGTCCGCCCCAGATCGCGCAACACCGCCATCGGGCCGACATTGCGGCTGATATAGCTCTGCACCACCGGCCCCGCGACCTGCCAGATGTTGATGTTGGGGTCCAGCGACCGCGCCACCCCCTCGACCACCACCATGGTACGCTGCAACAGGATCAGCTCGGTCCGCGTCTCCATCCCGAACCGTTCGGTCACCTCGAACAGATAGGACAACAGCTTGGCCATCGAGATGCGGTTGGCCTCCATCCCGAAGATCGGCTCGCCCACCGCCCGCAGCGCCGAGGCGAAGGCCGCCATGTCACGATCCGCGGGCACATACCCCGCCTCGAAATGCACCTCGGCCACCCTTGCATAGTTGCGCTGGATAAACCCCATCAGGATCTCGGCATAGACCCGCCGGGTATATTCGTCGATCCGCCCCATGATGCCGAAATCATAGGCGATGATGTCACCATTGGCCGCGACCTTCAGATTGCCCTGATGCATGTCGGCGTGAAACAACCCATCGCGCAGGGCATGGGCCAGGAACAGCTGCAACACCCGCGCCCCCAGCGCCTTGCGGTCATGGCCAGCCCCGTCGATGGCGGCAAGATCGGCAAGGTTGATGCCCTCGGCCCAGTCCAGCGTCATCACCCGCCGCCCCGAAAGCCGCCACAGCGGTGCTGGCACCTGAAAGCCCTGATCCTGCGCCGTGTTCACCGCAAACTCCGACGCCGCCGCCGATTCCAGCCGCAGGTCCAACTCGCCATTCACCACGCCTTCGAAGTGGGTAATCACGTCCATCGGCCGCAAACGCCGGGCAAACGGCGCCAGAAACTCGATGCTGCGGGCGGCGAAATAGAACGCGTCCAAATCCTTGCGGAACGCCTTCTCGATGCCGGGTCGCAAGACCTTGACCGCGACCAGCTTGTCGCTGCCCATCAGCCGCGCCTTGTGGACCTGCGCAATTGATGCCGCCGCCACCGGTTCGGAGAACTCGACAAAGACCTGATCCACCGGCAGACCCAGTTCGGCCTCCACCATGGCGCGGGCCTGATCGGTCGGGAAAGGCGGCAACTGGTCCTGCAACACCATCAACTGCGCGGCGATCTCGTCGCCCACGATGTCGGGCCGGGTGGCCAGCGTCTGACCGAACTTGATGTAGACCGGCCCCAGCGCCGTCAGCGCCCGCGTGACGGGCGGCAGTGCCGGGTCGCCGCGCAACCCCAGCCATTTGAACGGCCAGCCCAGCATCCGCGCCGCCAGCCGCAGCCCCGGCGGCGCCCCGAACCCTTCCAGCGCAATCGCCATGGCCCCGGTCCGCTCGAACGTTGCCCCGGTGCGGATCAGCCGCCAGATATTATGCGGCCCCCGCACCTAGATCTTCCAGCCCGAATGCAGCGCGGCCACACCCAGCGTCAGATTGCGATAGCTCACCAGACCAAACCCCGCCGCACGGATCATCGCCGCAAACGCCTCTTGATCGGGGAACTTGCGAATGCTCTCCACCAGATACTGATAGCTGGCACGATCTCCCGCCACGATCTGCCCCATCACCGGAATGACGTTGAACGAATAAAGATCATAGGCTTTCTGCAACGCCTCGTTCGGTATCCAGCTGAACTCCAGCACCATCAGCCGCCCGCCGGGCCGCAGCACGCGGTAGGCCTCGCGCAGCGCGTCGCCGATCCGCGTGACGTTCCTTATGCCGAAACTGATCGTGTAGACGTCGAAACTGCGGTCCGGGAACGGCAGCGCCATCGCATCGCCCACCACCCAGTCCAGCCGTCTGCCCAGACTTTCCGCCTCCGCCCGCTTGCGCCCCGCAACCAGCATGCCCTCGGTCATGTCCAGCACGACCGCCTGCGACCCCGCCGCGCGTTTCAGGAACCGGAACGCCACATCCCCCGTGCCGCCCGCCACATCCAGCAGCCGTTGCCCCGGCCGCGGGCAAAGCCAGTCCATCATCGCGTCTTTCCACAGCCGGTGAACACCGCCCGACATCAGATCGTTCATGATGTCGTACTTGCTCGCCACCCGGGTGAAAACGTCCTGCACCATGCCCGCCTTGTCGGCCTCGGGCACGGTCTGATTGCCGAAATGGGTGGTCTCGCTCATGATCTCTTGCCGTTCTTTGCGTTCCGCCACCTTATAGGCCCGCGCGCCAAAGCTGCAATGCGCCGATATGTCCGGGGTGACGATGCCTGAACTGCCCGAAGTTGAGACTGTCCGCCGTGGCCTGCACCCGGTGATGGCGGGTCACACCATCGTCCAGGCCGACATCAACCGCCCCGACCTGCGCTTTCCCCTGCCCGCCAACATGAAACACCGGCTGGAGGGGGCGACTGTGCTGAACCTCCGCCGCCGCTCCAAATACCTTCTCGCCGACCTTTCCACGGGCGAGACGCTGCTGATCCATCTCGGAATGTCGGGCCGCATCCTGATCTCCGGCCAATCTCTCGGCACTTTCTATCACGACCACCCAGCGCCGCAGAAACATGACCATGTCGTGCTGCACATGTCGAATGGCGCACGCATTACCTTCAACGATGCCCGCCGCTTCGGCGCGATGGACCTGTTCGCCACCTCCGCCTCACATTCCCTGTTAACCGACCTCGGCCCCGAACCCCTCGGGAACGATTTCAACGAAACCTACCTCACCGCCGCCCTCGCCAGCCGCAAGACCCCGATCAAATCCGCCCTGCTCGACCAGCATGTCGTCGCGGGACTTGGCAACATCTACGTCTGCGAGGTCCTCTTCCGCGCCCGCATCCATCCTGCCCGCCTTGCTGCCGCCACCCCGGCCGCCCCCTTGGTCCCCCTGATCCGCGAAGTCCTCCTGGAAGCCATCGCCGCTGGCGGCTCCTCGCTCAAAGACTACCGCCAGACCGACGGCGAGCTTGGCTACTTCCAGCACCGCTTTCAGGTCTATGACCGCAAAGGCCAACCCTGTCCCGTCTGCGCCACGCCCATCGAACGCCTTGTGCAATCGGGCCGCTCGTCGTTCTATTGCCCGAACTGCCAGAGGTCATGATGCCTGAAACCCTGCTCCTCGAATCCCACGGCCCGGTCCTTCTGATCCGCCTCAACCGGCCAGAGGCGCTGAACGCCTTGAATTCCACCCTCCTGCGTGAACTCACCGAGACGATCACCGCCGCCGAGACCAACCCCGCCGTCCGCTGCATCGTGCTGACCGGCTCCGACAAGGCCTTTGCCGCCGGTGCCGATGTGCGCGAAATGGCCGAGACCTCATTCGCGCAGGCCTTTCTGACCGACATCTTCGGACGCGCCGACGCCGCCCTGTCGCGCATTCGCAAACCCATCATCGCCGCAGTGTCCGGCTACTGCCTTGGCGGCGGTTGCGAACTGGCCATGCTGTGCGATTTCATCCTCGCCGCCGATACCGCCCGCTTTGGCCAGCCCGAGGTCGGCCTTGGCATCATTCCCGGCATGGGTGGCAGCCAACGTCTGACCCGGCTGATCGGCAGGGCGAAAGCGATGGAGATGAACCTGACCGGCCGCATGGTCGACGCGGTCGAGGCTGAACGCGCAGGCCTTGTCGCCCGCATCCTGCCCGCCGCAGATCTTGTGACCGAGGCGCTGAAGGTCGCCACCCTGATCGCCGCCCGCCCCGCCCTCGCCGTCATGGCCGCCAAAGAGGCGGTCAACCGTGCCCAGGAAACCACATTGGCCGAAGGTCTGCTGTTCGAACGTCGGCTTTTCCAGTCCCTCTTCGCCACCGAAGACCAGAAAGAGGGCATGGCCGCCTTCCTCGCCAAGCGCCCCGCCGTCTTTACCGATAAATGAACCCGCTTTTGGCGGTTGACTAATCCCCGACTCGGCCCTAAAGACGCGGCTTCAATCTACCCTATCCAGACCGGAAACCGACACAGATGGCCAATACCGCCCAGTCCAAGAAGCGCGCCCGCCAGTCCGAGGCCCGCTATGCCGTGAACAAGGCGCGCCGTTCGCGTATCCGCACCTTCCTGCGCAAGGTCGAAGAAGCGCTTGCTTCCGGCAATCAGGAAGTGGCCGCGACCGCCCTGCACGCCGTTCAGCCCGAACTGGCCCGCGGCGTCACCAAAGGTGTGCTGCACAAGAACACCATGGCCCGCAAGATGTCGCGCCTGACCCACCGCCTCAAGACGCTTGGCGCGGCCGCTTCGGCCTGATCCATCCCGTTTCTTCTTTTCAGGCGCGTCCCTCACGGGGCGCGCCTTTTGGCATTTCCGGCATGGTTCCGCCGACAGCGTTGCTCTTTTGCAAGGGCCGAAAGATTCGATTGGGAACAGCCCCTGTCAAGCTAGAAGTTCGGTTGCTCTGGCCCTTGCAGGCTTGCTAGCGTCCACATGCGATTCACGTCGACTTGGGGGACAACAGGGATCACGAACCAGAATACCGCGATGTCCAGACTGCCAAGTGGACAAGCCAACGACGGAAAATGGTTCACGATCAATAATTTGCCAAGATTGTGTCGGTAAGGACCGTCACAGTTGGCAGACGCACAGCGGCTTGGAGTGATTCTGAGTCGGCTGCTGCGATGGTGTCTGACCGGTGCGCGAACCTTGCGTCTGCGGCCTTGTCGCAGTGCTTTGGTTTGCCATCTGTTGCCCCTCATTTTGCCGCGATCATCGGGACAGAATAGAACATGCGGGCGGCCATTCGGGTTAATCGGGTGGTGAGCTCTGGGGCGGATAAAAGATGACAAACGAGACTTGGGGACAGGTTCGCGAACAACTTGCGGCGCGTATTGGCAAGAACAATTACACAACCTGGATCGAGCCGCTCAAGCTAACGACTGTTTCGGGTGGGGTCGCCCAGTTTGAAGTGCCCACGACATTCTTCGGCAACTGGGTGTCACGCAACTATTCTGACCATATTCTGGCGCATCTGAAATCATCCGGGCAGGATGTCGGCCGCGTCGAATTTTCGGTCGCCCGCCCGACCGAGCCCGAAGTCAAGCCGATCGCCAAATCTGCGGCCAAACCCGCCACCCGCTCCAATGATGACCTGCCCGGCGCGCCGCTCGATGCCCGCTTCACCTTCGACAGCTTTGTCGTCGGCAAGCCCAACGAGTTGGCCCACGCCGCTGCCCGCCGCGTCGCCGAGGGTGGCCCTGTCACGTTCAACCCGCTTTTCCTTTATGGCGGCGTCGGCCTCGGCAAAACCCACCTCATGCACGCCATCGCGCACGAACTGCAGGCCCGCCAACCCGAACTCCGCGTCCTTTACCTTTCCGCCGAACAGTTCATGTACCGCTTTGTCCAGGCTCTGCGCGAACGCCAGATCATGGATTTCAAGGAAATCTTCCGCTCGGTCGACGTGCTGATGGTCGATGACGTGCAATTCATC